>JAKAHP010000194.1 GCA_021825505.1 Pseudomonadota bacterium | reverse complement strand
CTGCCGCCGGCCTACGCGCTGTTCGGCTTCGCCTTCGGCGAACTGCTCAAGATCGCGCTGACCGTCGTGCTGCTGGTGCTCGCGCCGCGCGTGCTCGGCCACCAGCTGCTGCTCTGGCCCGCCTTGCTCGCCGGCCTTGTCGTCACCTTGCAGGTGTACTGGGTCGCGCTGTTGCTGCGCGGCCGCCGCAAGCGCTGACCCCCGAATTCCCATCGCCCTCGATCGCTGATCCGACCGACTCCCATGTCCGCAGAACAGACCCCCATCACCGCCGGTGAATACATCATTCACCACCTGACGCAGTGGACCAGCGCGCCTCGCGCCGGCGTCATCGATTTCAGCATCGTCGACGTCGACTCGATCATCTTCGCGGTCGGTCTCGGCGTCATCGCCTGCTTCGTGCTGTGGCGCGTCGCGCGCAGCATGACCAGCGGCGTGCCGGGGCGCATGCAGGCGGCGGTCGAATTCCTCGTCGAATTCGTCGACGAGCAGGCGCGCGGAATCGTGCGCAACGCGAAGTCGCGCGAATTCGTCACCCCGCTGGCGTTCATCTCGTTCATCTGGATCGTGATGATGAACCTGATGGACCTGCTTCCGGTCGACCTGATGCCGCACCTGTGGCAGGCCGCGCACCCGGGCGTCGATCCCGAGCACGTGTTCCTGCGCATCGTGCCGACCGCCGATCTGTCGGTCGCACTTGGCATGTCGATCACCATCCTGCTGCTGAGCCTTTACTACGGCATCAAGATCAAGGGCCTCGGCGGCTGGCTGCACGAGCTGTTCACGGCGCCGTTCGGCAACCATCCGCTGCTGTGGCCGCTGAACTTCGCGATGCAGCTGCTCGAATACCTGGCCAAGACCCTTTCGCACGGCATGCGACTGTTCGGCAACTTGTACGCCGAAGAAATCCTGTTCATGATCATCGCGCTGATGGGCGCCGCCGGGCTGAGCAACCTGACCGGCTGGGCGCTGTTCGCCGGCAACATCGCCGCAGGCCTGGCCTGGTCGATTTTCAGCCTGCTGGTCATCGTGCTGCAAGGCTTCATCTTCATGATGCTGACCCTGGTCTACATCGGCCAAGCGCACGACCATCATTGATGCACCTCTGATTCGCTTCCACCCTTTTTTTCTCTGACTTCAACTTTTCTACAGGAGTTTTCCATGGATCACGTTCTCGGTTTCGTCGCTCTGGCCGCCGGCCTGATCATCGGTCTGGGCGCGAACGGCGCCTGTATCGGCATCGGCATCATGGGCAGCAAGTACCTCGAGTCGGCCGCCCGCCAGCCCGAGCTGATGAACGAACTGCAAACCAAGATGTTCCTGCTCGCCGGTCTGATCGACGCGGCGTTCCTGATCGGCGTCGGCCTGGCGATGATGTTCACGTTCGCCAACCCGTTCGTGCTGAAGTAAATCGAACGAGCTTTCCGACCCACCGACTGACTAAGCAAAGGTTAGCGCCATGCATCTGGACGCAACACTGATTGCGCAGCTCGTGGTGTTCCTGTTGCTGGCGTGGTTCACGGCTAAGTTCGTGTGGCCACCCATCACCAGGGCCCTCGACGACCGCGCGAAGAAAATCGCCGACGGCCTCGCCGCCGCGGACCGTGCCAAGGCCGAACTGGCCTCGGCGAGCAAGGAAGTCGAGCAGGAGCTGGCGCGCTCGCATCAGGACAGCGCCCACCGCCTGCACGAAGCCGAGCGCCGTGCCCAGGCCATGATCGAAGAGGCGCGCCGCAAGGCCGAGGAAACCGGCGAGGGCATCGTCGCCCAGGCGCGGGCCGAGGCCGAGCAGCAACTGGTCAAGGCACGCGAAGCGCTGCGCGACCAGGTCGCAGCGCTCGCGGTCAAAGGCGCCGAAGCGATCCTGCAGCGCGAGGTCAATGCGCAGGTGCACGCCGATCTGCTCGCCCGGCTGAAAGCCGAGCTTTGATCGGAGCACGCCATGGCTGAACTCGCCACCGTCGCGCGGCCTTACGCCGAAGCGATTTTCCAGGCCGTGCAGGGCCCGGCCACCCAGGCCCCGCTCGACCGCGTTGCCGCCGAGCTCGACGCGCTGGCGCTGCTGGCGCGCGACCCGCAGGTGCGCTCGCTCAGCGGCGATCCGCAGCTGGCGGCGGCGCGCGTCGGCGAGCTGCTGCTGTCGGCGCTGCCGCAGCAGCCTTGCGACGCGGTCCGCAACCTGCTGCAGGTCGTGCTGGAGAACCATCGCCTGGCCGCGCTGCCGGCGGTCGCCGCGCAGTTCCACCTGCTCAAGGACGAGGCGCAGCAATGCGCCGAGGTCGTCATCGAGAGCGCCTTCGAACTCGCGCCGGCGCAGATCGACGAGCTGCTCCCGGCACTGGAGCGCAAGTTCGGCCGCAAGCTCTACGCGCGCGTCGAGCTCGAGCCGGCGCTGATCGGCGGCGTGCGCGTGCGCGTCGGCGACGAGGTGCTCGACACCTCGGTGCGCGCACGCCTGGACGCGATGCGCAGCACCCTCACCGCCTGAGCGGCACCCAAAAGATCTGAGGCAATCATGCAACTCAATCCCGCAGAAATTTCCGAACTCATCAAGAGCCGCATCGAGGGGCTCGCGGTCAGCGCCAACGTGAAGAACCAGGGCACCGTGGTCTCGGTGTCCGACGGTATCGTGCGCGTGCACGGCCTGTCCGACGTGATGCAGGGCGAAATGCTCGAATTCCCGAACAGCACCTTCGGCCTGGCGCTGAACCTCGAGCGCGACTCGGTGGGCGCGGTGGTGCTCGGCGACTACGAGCACATCTCCGAAGGCGACACCGTCAAGTGCACCGGGCAGATCCTGTCGGTGCCGGTCGGCCCCGAGCTGATCGGCCGCGTCGTCAACACCCTGGGCATGCCGATCGACGGCCGTGGCCCGATCGACGCCAAGCTGACCGACGTGGTCGAGAAGGTCGCCCCGGGCGTGATCTGGCGCAAGTCGGTGTCGCAGCCGGTGCAGACCGGCCTGAAGGCGATCGACGCGATGGTGCCGATCGGCCGCGGCCAGCGCGAGCTGATCATCGGCGACCGCCAGACCGGCAAGACCGCGGTCGCGGTCGATGCGATCATCAGCCAGAAGGGCAAGGACATGATCTGCATCTACGTGGCGATCGGGCAGAAGGCCTCGACCATCGCCAACGTGGTGCGCAAGCTGCAGGAAACCGGCGCGATGGAATACACCATCGTCGTCGCCGCCACGGCGTCGGATTCGGCCGCGATGCAGTACCTCGCGCCCTACGCCGGCTGCACGATGGGCGAGTACTTCCGCGACCGCGGACAGGACGCGCTGATCATCTATGACGATCTGACCAAGCAGGCCTGGGCCTACCGTCAGGTCTCGCTGCTGCTGCGCCGACCGCCGGGCCGCGAAGCCTACCCCGGCGACGTGTTCTACCTGCACAGCCGCCTGCTCGAGCGTGCCGCGCGCGTCAACGAGGAATACGTCGAGAAGTTCACCAACGGCGAAGTCAAGGGCAAGACCGGCTCGCTGACCGCGCTGCCGATCATCGAGACCCAGGCCGGCGACGTCTCGGCGTTCGTGCCGACCAACGTGATCTCGATCACCGACGGCCAGATCTTCCTCGAGACCGACCTGTTCAACTCGGGCGTGCGTCCCGCGATCAACGCCGGCGTGTCGGTGTCGCGCGTCGGCGGTGCCGCGCAGACCAAGGTCGTGAAGAAGCTCTCCGGCGGTATTCGTACAGACCTGGCGCAGTACCGTGAACTGGCGGCGTTCGCGCAGTTCGCCTCCGACCTCGACGAAGCCACGCGTCGCCAGCTCGAGCGCGGTCGCCGCGTCGTCGAACTGCTCAAGCAGCCGCAATACCAGCCGGCCCAGGTGTGGCAGATGGCGGTGTCGCTGTACGCGGTCAACAACGGCTACCTCGACGACCTCGAAGTCGGCCAGATCCTCGGCTTCGAGAAGGGCCTGCACGCGCACCTGCAATCCAAGCAGGCGGCGCTGGTCGAATCGATCGAGTCGAAGAAGGACCTGGGCAAGGACGACGAGGCGCTGCTGAAGGACGCGATCGCCGAGTTCAAGAAGAGCGGCGCGTACTGACACGACGGCGCCGCCCGATGAGCGCAGACCCCGCGCAGCGCGCGGGGTCGAAGGAGAATCTGCATGCCTGGAATGAAAGAAGTCCGCGTCAAGATCAAGAGCGTGCAAAACACGCGCAAGATCACCAAGGCTATGGAAATGGTCGCCGCGTCGAAGATGCGCCGCGCGCAGGAGCGCATGCGCGCCGCGCGCCCGTACGCGGAAAAAGTGCGTGCGATCACGACCAACCTCAGCCAAGCCAACCCCGAGTACAGCCACCCGTTCCTGATCGCGCGCGCCCAGGTGCGCACGGTCGGCGTGATCCTGGTGACCACCGACAAGGGCCTGTGCGGCGGCCTCAACACCAACGTGATGCGGCTGTTCACCCAGCAGCTGCGCGAGTGGCAGGGCGCCGGCATCGCGGTCAAGGCCTGCGCGATCGGCAACAAGGGGCTGCAGCTGCTCAACCGGCTCGGCGTCGACGTCGTCTCGCAACTGGTGCAGATGGGCGACAAGCCCCACCTGGACCAGCTGGTCGGCCCGGTCAAGGTGCTGCTCGACGCGTATGAGCGCGGCGAGATCGATGCGATCCAGCTCGCGTTCAGCCGCTTCGTCAACACGATGAAGCAGGAGCCGGTGCTCGAGGCGCTGATTCCGCTGGGCGCGCAAGCGATGCGCACCACCGACGAGGAACGCAAGGAATACGGCTGGGATTACATCTACGAGCCCGACGCCAAGCCGGTGATCGACGCGCTGCTGGTGCGCTACATCGAGGCGCTGGTCTATCAGGCGGTGACCGAGAACATGGCGTGCGAGCAATCGGCGCGGATGGTCGCGATGAAGGCCGCGTCGGACAACGCGAAGACCGTGATCAACGAGCTGCAGCTGGTCTACAACAAGAGCCGCCAGGCCGCGATCACCAAGGAATTGTCGGAAATCGTCGGAGGCGCCGCTGCGGTCTGACGCAGCGCGCTCGCACCCTTTTCAAATTTGGAGAAGCTTCATGAGCACGGCTCAAGTCCAAGGCAAGATCGTCCAGTGCATCGGCGCTGTGATCGACATCGAATTCCCGCGCGAGCACATGCCCGCGGTGTACGAGGCGCTGCGTCTGTCCGATGACCAGGAAATGGGTCTGGCCGAGCGCGGCGTGACCTTCGAAGTGCAGCAGCAGATCGGCGACGGCGTGGTGCGCACCATCGCGCTGGGCTCGACCGACGGGCTGCGCCGCGGCATGGCGGTCGGCGCTACCGGCAAGCCGATCTCGGTGCCGGTGGGCACCGGCACGCTGGGCCGGATCATGGACGTGCTCGGTCGCCCGATCGACGAGGCCGGCCCGATCCAGTGCGACGAGCTGCGCCCGATCCACGCCAAGGCCCCGGCGTTCGACGAGCTGTCGCCTTCGGTCGAGCTGCTCGAGACCGGCATCAAGGTCATCGACCTCGTGTGCCCGTTCGCCAAGGGCGGCAAGATCGGCCTGTTCGGCGGCGCCGGCGTCGGCAAGACCGTCAACATGATGGAGCTGATCAACAACATCGCCAAGCAGCACAGCGGCCTGTCGGTGTTCGCGGGCGTCGGCGAGCGCACGCGCGAGGGCAACGACTTCTACCATGAAATGGAAGAGTCGAAAGTTCTCGACAAGGTCGCGATGGTGTTCGGTCAGATGAACGAGCCCCCGGGCAACCGCCTGCGCGTCGCGCTGACCGGCCTGACCATGGCCGAGAAGTTCCGCGACGAAGGCCGCGACATCCTGTTCTTCGTCGACAACATCTACCGCTACACGCTG
>JAKAHP010000193.1 GCA_021825505.1 Pseudomonadota bacterium | reverse complement strand
CCGCGGCCGGCAAGCCGCCGACCGGCACGGTGCGCCTGAGCGTGCGCCAGGAGGGCAGTGAAGTGCGCATCGCGGTCAGCGACGACGGTGCCGGGCTCGACGACACCGCGATCGCGGCGCGCGCGCGCAGCCTCGGCCTGCTCGCGCCCGACGCGCAGCCCGACACGGCGCAATTGCACGAGCTGATCTTCCGCGCCGGCTTCTCCAGCATGCGCGAGGCCAACGCGATGGCCGGCCGCGGCGTCGGCCTCGACGTCGTGCGCAGCGACACGCGCGCGCTCGGCGGCCGCATCGAGGTCGAGTCGATGCTCGGGCACGGCAGCACCTTCACGCTGGTGCTGCCGCTGACCACCGCGGTGACCCAGGTCGTGCTGCTGCGCGTAGGCGGCCGCGTCTACGCGGTGCCGTCGAACCTGGTCGACCGCGTCGTGCGCATCAAGCCTTCGGAAGCCGCCGGCGCGGCGCAGCAGAGGGTCTGGCGCGACGCCGACGCCGAGCTGCCGTGCTACTGGTTCGGCGCGCTGACCGGCGACGGCGGTGCCAGCACCGAGACCGCCGGGCGCAGCGTGCCGCTGGTGCTGGTGCGCTCGGCCGCGCAGCGCGTCGCGCTGCTGGTCGATGAAGTGCTGGGCAACCAGGAAGTGGTGGTCAAGAACCTCGGCCCGCAGCTGTCGCGGGTGCCGGGGCTGGCCGGCGTGTCGCTGCTGCCCGAGGGCAGCCTGGTGCTGATCTACAACCCGGTGGCGCTGGCGGCGGTGCACGGCACCCAGGCCGCGCGCCTGATGGACGAGGCGCGCGCCGGCGCCGCGTCAGCGCATGCGGCCGCGCCCGACGACTTCGACGATCTGGCGCTGGTGCCGGCCAACACCGTGCTCGTGGTCGACGACTCGATCACGGTACGCCGCGTCACCCAGCGTTTCCTCAGCCGCAATGGCTACAACGTGATGCTGGCCAAGGACGGGCTCGACGCGCTCGAACAGTTGCAGGGCACGCTGCCCGACGTGGTGCTGACCGACATCGAGATGCCGCGCATGGACGGTTTCGACCTCACGCGCAACATCCGCGCCGACGAGCGCACGCGCCATCTGCCGGTGATCATGATCACCTCGCGCATCGCCGACAAGCACCGCAACTACGCCGAGGAACTTGGCGTCGACCATTACCTGGGCAAGCCGTACTCGGAAGATGAACTGCTGGCGCTGATCCGGCGCTACGCCGGCGTCGACCTGGCTGCCGCCTCGGCGTAGCGGCGCAGCGTGCGCTCGCGCTGCTGCGCGTGGTCGACCAGCGGCCACGGATAGTCGACGCCCAGGCGCACGCCGGCGCGCTCGAGCAGCGCCGGCGCGGCCAGCCACGGCGCGTGCAGCGCGGCGTCGGGCAGCGCCGCCAGCTCCGGCACGTAGCGTCGGATGAAGCGCGCGTCGGCGTCGAACTTGCGGCTTTGCGCGACCGGGTTGAAGATGCGGAACCAGGGCTGCGCGTCGCAGCCGGTCGACGCCGCCCATTGCCAGCCGCCGTTGTTCGACGCCAGGTCGAAATCGTTGAGCTTGAGCGCGAAATGGCGCTCGCCCAGGCGCCAGTCGATGCCCAGGTCCTTGCACAGGAAACTGGCGACGACCATGCGCAGGCGGTTGTGCATGTAGCCTGTGGCGTCGAGCTGGCGCATCGCCGCATCGACCAGCGGGTAGCCGGTGCGCCCGGAGCACCAGGCCGCGAAATATTCGGGCGCGTCGTCCCAGCGCAGGGCGTCGTACGCCGGCTTGAAAGCGCCTTCGACGACATGCGGGTAATGGAACAGGATCTGCGCGTAGAACTCGCGCCAGATCAGCTCGCCGAGCCAGGCCGCGCTGCCTTCGTCCGCGCGCTGCGCCCACGCCGCGCGCACCGCGTCGCGCACGCTCAGGGTGCCGAAGCGCAGGTGCACCGACAGATAGCTGGTGCCGCGCCGGCCGGGGAAGTCGCGCGCCTGCGCGTACGCCGCCATGCGGGGTACGAAGGCGTCGAGCAGCGCAAGCGCGCCGGCGCTGCCCTGCCCCAGTGCCTCGGGCGGGGACGCCTGCGCCGAAAAGCCCAGCGCCGCCAGCTCGGGCAGCGGTGGCGCCGGAAGCCGCGCCAGCGCGCCGTCCAGCGCGGTGCAATCGAAGGGCTGCAGCAGCTGCGGATGCGCCTCGACATGCGCCATCCAGGCCTTGCGGTACGGTGTGTAGACGGCGTAGGCACGGCCGCCGCGCAAGGTCTGCGGCGGCACCACGACATGGTCGTCGACCGTGTGCAGCGCGATGCGGCGCGCCGCCAGCGCGGCGTCGACCTCGGCGTCGCGGCGCAGCGCCTGCGGCTCGTAGTCGCGGTTGGCCCAGACCGTGTCGGCGCCCAGGCGCGCGGCGAGCTCCGGCACGCAGTCCTGCGGCCGGCCGTGCGCGACGTGCAGCGCGCCGCCGAGCGCGCGCAGCCGGGCGTCGAGCTCGGCCAGGCTGGCGTGGATGAAGGCCACCCGACGGTCGGCGTGCGCGCCGGCGTCGAGCAGCGGCTGCAGGATGTCGGTGTCGAACACGAACAGCAGCGCGACACGCGCGCCGCTGCGCAGCGCATGATGCAGCGCGGCACTGTCGTGCAGACGCAGGTCGCGGCGCAGCCAGACCAGCGCCAGACGTTGTGACGGATCGGGATTCATCGGCATCATGCTCGGCAATCGGGGCGATAATATCGCCCATGCCCCGCCTAGCCGACGTGTCCAATCTGAGCAACCAGTTCCTGATCGCGATGCCGGGGCTGGCCGAATCGGTGTTCGCCGGCAGCGTGATCTACCTGTGCGAGCATTCGCCGCGCGGAGCGCTCGGGCTGGTCATCAACCGCCCCACCGACATCGTGCTGAAGGATCTGTTCGATCGGCTCGAGCTGCCGCTGCAGCGCCCGGAACTGGCCGAGCACACGGTGTTCTACGGCGGCCCGGTGCAGACCGAGCGCGGCTTCGTGCTGCACGACCCCAGCCCGCGCAGCTATGCGTCGACGCTGCAGGTCGAAGGCGGGCTGCAGATGACGACCTCGAAGGACGTGCTCGAGCACATCGCCGGCGACGACGGCCCGCGGCGCTTCTTCGTCGCGCTGGGCTACGCCGGCTGGAGCGCCGGCCAGCTCGAGGACGAGATCGCCCACAACGGCTGGCTCACGGTCGAGGCGGACGCGGCGATCGTGTTCGACACCCCGGTCGAGCAGCGCCTCGACGCCGCGATGTCGCTGATCGGGATCTCGTCGCTGAGCCTGTCGCAGACCGCCGGTCATGCCTGAGGCAAGCGGCCGCCCGACGGGCATCGTGCTGGGCTTCGACTACGGCAGCCACCGCATCGGCGTGGCCGTGGGCAACACCATCACCGCCAGCGCGCAGCCGCTGTGCAGCGTCGACGCGCTGCGCCGCGATACGCGCTTCGCGGCGATCGGCGAACTGCTCGCGCAGTGGCAGCCGGCGCTGCTGGTGGTGGGGCTGCCGCTGGCGCGCGACGGCGGCGAACAGCTGCGCACGACCCAGGCGCGACGCTTCGCCAACCAGCTGCACGGTCGCTTCGGCGTACCGGTGACGATGGTCGACGAGCGCTACACCTCGCGCGCCGCCGAGGACGCCGGCGCCGACGACGTCGACGCCGAGGCGGCGCGACTGATTCTCGAACAATACCTGCAATCCAACGCATGAACGCAACATCCCCTCCCGACGCCGAAGCGCTGTACGCGCGACTGGTCGAGCAGCTGCGCGCCTGGCTGGCGCAGCAGCCGGCGGCGCCGACCCTGGTCGGCATCTACTCGGGCGGCGCCTGGCTGGCCGAGCGGCTGCACGCCGAGCTGGCGCTGCCGACGCCGCTGGGGGTGATCTCGTCGACCTACCACCGCGACGATTTCGCCACCCGCGGGCTGCACCCCAACGGCAACCGCACCACGCTGCCGTTCGAGGTCAACGGCCGCGCCATCCTGCTGGTCGACGACGTGCTGTACACCGGGCGCACGACGCGCGCGGCGATCAACGAGCTGTACGACTTCGGCCGCCCGGCGCGCGTCGACCTCGCGGTGCTGGTCGACCGCGGCGGACGCGAGCTGCCGATCTGCGCCCAGCTGTGCGCCGGCCACATCGAGCTGGCGCCGCAGCGCATGCTCGAGCTGCGCCGCGCCGACGAGCCCACCCCGCGCTTCGAATTCCTGGAGTCCGACTCCCGATGAGCAAGCATCCCCAACTCAACCGCCACGGTGAACTGCGCCATCTGCTGACCATCGAAGGCCTGCCGCGCGACGTCCTGCTGCACATCATGGACACGGCGCAGGGCTTCATGAGCTTCGGCGACCGCGAAGTCAAGAAAGTGCCGCTGCTGCGCGGCAAGAGCGTGTTCAACCTGTTCTTCGAGAACTCGACGCGAACGCGCACCACCTTCGAGATCGCGGCCAAGCGGCTGTCGGCCGACATCTTCAACCTCGACATCCAGCGCTCGAGCACCGCCAAGGGCGAGACCCTGCTCGACACCATCGCCAACCTCGAGGCGATGGACGCCGACATCTTCGTCGTGCGCCACAGCGAGAGCGGCGCGCCGTTCCTGATCGCGCAGCACAGCCCCGACCACGTGCACGTGGTCAACGCCGGCGACGGGCGCCACGCGCACCCGACGCAGGGCCTGCTCGACATGATGACGATCCGCCACTACAAGCGCGACTTCAGCGCGCTGCGCGTGGCCATCGTCGGCGACATCGTGCACTCGCGCGTGGCGCGCTCGGACATCCATGCGCTGACCACGCTGGGCGTGCCCGAAGTGCGCGTGGTCGGCCCCAAGACGCTGGTGCCGGGCGATCTGCGCGCGCTCGGCGTGCGCGTGTGCGGCAGTATCGAGGAAGGCCTGCGCGACGCCGACGTCATCATCATGCTGCGCCTGCAGAACGAGCGCATGTCGGGCGGCCTGCTGCCGTCGGCGAGCGAGTTCCACATGATGTACGGGCTCACGCCCGAGCGCCTCGCGCTGGCGCGCCCCGACGCGATCGTGATGCACCCGGGGCCGATCAACCGCGGCGTCGAGATCGACTCCAGCGTCGCCGACGGCCCGCAAAGCGTGATCCTGCCGCAAGTGCGCTTCGGCATTGCCGTGCGCATGGCGGTGCTTTCCATCGTCGCGAACACCGCAGCCTGACCATGATCGAGCCCCATTCCATCCTCGTGCGCGGCGGCAGCGTCGTCGATCCGGCCGCCGGCACCACGCAGACGGCCGACGTCGCGATCGCCGGTGAATCCATCGTCGCGGTCGGCCGTGCTCCCGACGGCTTCCATCCCGACCTGGTGATCGACGCCGAGCACTGCCTGGTGATGCCCGGGCTGATCGACCTGTGCGCGCGCCTGGGCGAGCCCGGCGGCGAAAGCGCCGGCCGGCTCGACGCCGAGCTGGCGGCAGCTGCCGCCGGCGGCGTCACGCGCGTCGTGTGCCCGCCCGACACCGACCCGGTGCTCGACGAGCCCAGCCTGGTCGAAATGCTGCGCTGGCGCGCGCGCCGCATCAAGCGCGCGCGCGTCTATCCGCTGGGCGCGCTCAGCATCGGCCTGCGCGGCGAAAACCTGGCCGAGATGGCCGCGCTGGTGAAGGCCAGCTGCATCGGGCTGTCGCAGGCCGACCAGCCGGTCGCCGACACCCAACTGCTGGCGCGCGCGCTGCAGTACGCGAGCACCTTCGGCTACAAGGTGTGGCTGCGCCCGCTCGACGCCCACCTCGGGCGCGGTGTCGCCGCCAGCGGCGCCTACGCGCAGCGCCTGGGCCTGGCCGGCGTGCCGGTGGCGGCCGAGACCATCGCGCTGCACACGATCTTC
>JAKAHP010000192.1 GCA_021825505.1 Pseudomonadota bacterium | reverse complement strand
TGCAGCTCGGCCGGATCGATGATCTGCGCCGACGACAGCTTGCCCTCGATTTCCTTGATGCGGCCCTCGATGAAACCCTGGCGATCCTTGGCCGCCTCGTATTCGGCGTTCTCCGACAGGTCGCCCTGCGCGCGGGCCTCGGCGATGGCCTGGATCACCGCGTGGCGATCAACGGTCTTCAGGCGCTGCAGCTCGGCCCTGAGCTTTTCGGCGCCGCGGCGGGTCATGGGAGTGGGCATGGGATGAATCCGAAAAATGACGAATCAAAAAGAAACGCCGCAGCAGCGCACTGCTACGGCGTCCGGTAGTCCGAAGCTTTCAGTTTGCCAAATGCAACGAACGATGTAAAGCCTGCAGCGAGTAGACCTCGAGTCGATCAAGGTACTTCATTCCTTCCACCGCAGCTTCCGCACCGGCGATGGTCGTGAAGGTCGGCACCCGGCTGGCCAGCGCGGTGATGCGGATGGCGCGCGAATCGGCGATCGCGTTGCGCCGCTCCTCGACCGTGTTGATGACCAGGGCGATCTCGCCGTTCTTCATCATGTCGACGACGTTGGGACGGCCCTCGGTGACCTTGTTGACGGTCTCGACCTCGAGCCCGGCCTGCTGCAGCGCGGCGGCGCTGCCGCGCGTGGCGGCGAGCCGGAAGCCCAAGGCGGCGAGTTCGCGCGCGACCTCGACCATGCGCGGCTTGTCGGCATTGCGCACCGACAGGAACACCTTGGTCGCGGTTCCCTCGCCGGCGCGCGGCAGGCGCGTGCCGGCGCCGAGCTGCGACTTCACGAAAGCCTCGCCGAAGCTGCGCCCCACCCCCATCACTTCACCGGTGGACTTCATCTCGGGGCCGAGAATCGGGTCCACCCCGGGGAACTTGACGAAGGGGAACACCGCTTCCTTGACGCTGTAGTAGTCGGGCGTGACGGCGCTCGGCACCTGTTGCTGCGCCAGCGAACGCCCGGTCATGCAGCGCGCGGCGATCTTCGCCAGCTGCAAGCCGCTGGCCTTGGAGACGAAGGGCACGGTGCGCGACGCGCGCGGGTTGACCTCGAGCACGAAGATGCGGTCCTCGTCGCCGTCGCGCTGGATCGCGAACTGCACGTTCATCAGGCCGACGACGTTGAGGCCGCGCGCCATCGCGACGGTCTGGCGCTTGAGCTCGGCCACGGTGGCCGCGCTCAGCGAGTACGGCGGCAACGAACACGCCGAGTCGCCCGAGTGCACGCCAGCCTGCTCGATGTGCTCCATCACGCCGGCCACGAACACCTGCTCGCCGTCGCAGATCGCGTCGACGTCGCATTCGATCGCGTCGTTGAGGAAGCGGTCGAGCAGCACCGGGGAGTCGTTGGACACCTTGACCGCTTCGCGCATGTAGCGCTCGAGGTCGCGCTGCTCGTGCACGATTTCCATGGCACGGCCGCCGAGCACATAGCTCGGACGCACCACCAGCGGATAGCCGATCTCCTCGGCACGCGCCAGCGCCTCGTCCTCCGAGCGTGCGGTGCGGTTCGGCGGCTGCAGCAGCCCCAGACGGTTGATCAGCTGCTGGAAGCGCTCGCGGTCCTCGGCGGCGTCGATCATGTCGGGGCTGGTGCCGATGATCGGCACGCCGGCCGCTTCGAGCGCCAGCGCCAGCTTCAGCGGGGTCTGGCCGCCGTACTGCACGATCACGCCCTTGGGCTTTTCCTTGTCGACGATCTCGAGCACGTCCTCGAGGGTCAGCGGCTCGAAATACAGGCGGTCCGAGGTGTCGTAGTCGGTCGACACGGTCTCGGGGTTGCAGTTGACCATGATGGTCTCGTAGCCGTCCTCGCGCAGCGCCAGCGCCGCGTGCACGCAGCAGTAGTCGAACTCGATGCCCTGGCCGATGCGGTTGGGCCCGCCGCCCAGCACGACGATCTTGTCGCGGTTGCTCGGCTCGGCCTCGCACTCGTCCTCGTAGGTCGAGTACAGGTAGGCGGTCTGCGTCGCGAACTCGGCGGCGCAGGTGTCGACGCGCTTGTACACCGGGCGCACGCCGAGCTCGTGACGGCGGCGGCGCACCGCCGCCTCGGTGGTCTTCAGCAGGTAGGCCAGGCGGCGGTCGGAGAAGCCGCGGCGCTTGAGCCAGCGCAGGTCGTCGGCCTCGATCGCTTCCAGCCGCGTGTGCTCGAGCTCGAGCTCGGTGTCGACGATGGCTTTGATCTGCGCCAGGAACCAGGGGTCGATGCGCGTGAGCTGGTGCACTTCTTCGACGCTGAAACCCTGCGCCAGCGCGTCGCCGAGGAACCAGATGCGCTCAGGCCCGGGCTCACCCAGTTCGCGCTGGAGCAGTTCGCGGTCGGTGGTCTTCTGGTTCAGCCCGTCGACGCCGACTTCCAGGCCGCGCAGCGCCTTCTGGAAGCTTTCCTGGAAGGTACGCCCGATCGCCATCACTTCGCCGACCGACTTCATCTGCGTCGTCAGGTGCGAATCGGCCTGCGGGAACTTCTCGAACGCGAAGCGCGGCACCTTGGTCACGACGTAGTCGATGGTCGGCTCGAACGACGCCGGCGTGGCGCCGCCGGTGATGTCGTTGCGCAATTCGTCGAGCGTGTAGCCGACCGCGAGCTTGGCCGCGACCTTGGCGATCGGGAAACCGGTGGCCTTCGACGCCAGCGCCGACGAACGCGACACGCGCGGGTTCATCTCGATCACGATCATGCGCCCGTCCGCCGGGTTGATCGCGAACTGCACGTTGGAGCCGCCGGTATCGACGCCGATCTCGCGCAGCACCGCGATGCTGGCGTCGCGCATGATCTGGTATTCCTTGTCGGTCAGGGTCTGCGCCGGCGCCACCGTGATCGAGTCGCCGGTGTGCACCCCCATCGGGTCGAGGTTCTCGATCGAGCAGATGATGATGCAGTTGTCGGCGCGGTCGCGCACGACTTCCATCTCGAATTCCTTCCAGCCGATCAGCGATTCCTCGATCAGCAGCTCGGAAGTCGGCGAGGCCTCGAGACCGCGCTTGCAGATCGTCTCGAACTCCTCGGGGTTGTAGGCGATGCCGCCGCCGGTGCCGCCGAGCGTGAAGCTCGGGCGAACGATGGCCGGGAAGCCGATCGTCTTCTGCACTCCCCAGGCCTCGTCCATGCTGTGCGCGATGCCCGAGCGCGCCGAGCCCAGGCCGATGCGGGTCATCGCATCCTTGAACTTGCTGCGGTCCTCGGCCTTGTCGATCGCCTCCGGCTTGGCGCCGATCAGCTCGCAGCCGTACTTGGCGAGCACGCCGTGGCGATGCAGGTCGAGCGCGCAGTTCAGCGCGGTCTGCCCGCCCATCGTCGGCAGGATCGCGTCGGGGCGCTCGGCCGCGATGATCGTCTCGACCACCTGCCAGGTGATCGGCTCGATGTAGGTGACGTCGGCCGTTTCCGGGTCGGTCATGATCGTCGCCGGATTGCTGTTGACCAGCACGACGCGATACCCCTCCTCGCGCAGCGCCTTGCACGCCTGTGCGCCGGAGTAGTCGAATTCGCAGGCCTGGCCGATCACGATCGGGCCGGCGCCGATGATCAGGATGCTCTTGATGTCTGTGCGCTTGGGCATGGGCAGTAGGAAGATGGAAGTCGATGCGGCCGGGTCGTCAGACGCTGGCGGTGGCCAGTTTCACGCTGAACGCCATGAACAGCGTGCCGACCGCGCCACTCAGGCCCGCGGCGATGCGGCGGTGGCGGCGGAACGCGCTGGCCAGACCCGAGCCGGCGAAGATCAGCGTCGACAGATAGATCGCGCTGAAGCACTGCACGATCGCGGCAAGCACCAGGAAACTCAGCGCCGGGTGCGCGTAGGCCGGGTCGACGAACTGGACGAAAAACGACAGATAGAACAGGATGGCCTTGGGGTTCAACAGGCTGATCAACAGCGCCTTGCCGAAGGGATGCGCGGCGTCGACCTGCGCCGGCGGCGGTGCCGGAGCATCGGCCGCACGCCAGCGCCGCCGCGCGGCGCGCAGCATGGCCAGCCCGATCCACGCCAGGTAGGCGGCGCCGGCGATCTTGACAACGATGAACAGCGCGGCGAACTCACGCAGCACGCTGGCCATGCCGGCCGCGGTCAGCAGCATCAGCACCGAGTCGCCGACGAAGACGCCGACCGCGCCGACGTAGCCGGTGCGCACCCCGCGCTGCGCGGCCACGCTGAGCACGTACAGCGAGTTGGGCCCGGGCAGCAACACGATGAACACCACACCGAGCACGTACAGCCCGATGTCGGTGACGCCGAACCAGGTCGCATGCATGGCCGTGACCTCAGGCCGCCGCGCGCTGCTGCATCAGGCCGACGAAACGGTCGAACAGACCGCCGATGTCGTGCGGCCCGGGACTGGCTTCCGGGTGGCCCTGGAAGCAGAACGCCGGGCGATCGACGAACTCCAGGCCCTGCAGCGAGCCGTCGAACAGCGACACGTGGGTCGCGCGCAGGCGCGCCGGCAGCGTTTCGGCGTCGACCGCGAAACCGTGGTTCTGGCTGGTGATGCTGACTCGGCCGCTGGCCAGTTCCTTGACCGGATGGTTCGCGCCGTGATGACCGAACTTCATCTTGAAGGTGCGCGCACCGCCCGCCAGCGCCATGATCTGGTGGCCCAGGCAGATGCCGAACACCGGCAGGCCGCTGTCGATCAGCCGGCGCGCCGCGTCGATCGCGTAGTCGCAGGGTTCGGGGTCGCCCGGGCCGTTGGACAGGAACACGCCGTCCGGGCGCATCGCCAGCACCGCGTCGGCCGGGGTCTGTGCCGGCACCACGGTGACGCGGCAGCCGCGCGACGCGAGCAGGCGCAGGATGTTGTACTTGACGCCGAAGTCGTAGGCCACGACGTGCCAGCGCGCCGCGCTCTGGCTGCCGTAGCCGGCGCCGAGTTCCCAGGCGGTCTCGCTCCACGGGTAAGGCTCGGCGGTGCTGACCACGCGCGCCAGATCCATGCCGGCCAGGCCGGGGAAGGCGCGTGCCGCGGCGAGCGCGCGCTCGACCACCGCCGGCGTCACCGCCTCGCCGGGGGCCAGCGCGAGCACGCAGCCGGACTGCGCGCCGTGCGTGCGCAGCAGCCGCGTCAGTCGACGCGTGTCGATGCCGGCGATCGCCACCGTGCCGCTGTGTCGCAGGTAGTCGGACAGTCCTTCGGACTTGCGGAAATTCGAGTCGACCGCGGGCAAGTCCTTCACCACCAGTCCGGCCGCGTGCACGCGCGCCGACTCGACATCCTCGGGGTTGACGCCGACGTTGCCGATGTGCGGGTAGGTCAGCGTGACGATCTGGCGGCTGTAGCTCGGATCGGTGAGGATTTCCTGGTAACCGGTGATCGCGGTGTTGAACACCACCTCACCGCTCGCCTCGCCGGCCGCGCCGATCGAGACACCGTGAAAGACCGCGCCGTCGGCAAGGGCCAAAATCGCTTTGGGTTGCAGCGGCTGCATTGCTATATTCTCCGGGCGCGTTGATGACGACGTGCACGTCATGGGCGTGCCGTCGGCGCGCGACGAACGACGGGTAGCTTCGTTCGCCCTCGTTCGCCGACGCTGGCTGGCGGCTCGCCTGTGCTTGGTCGTTGAAGCTGTTGTCGATCTGTTGTCAATCGCGAACGCGCCTGACGAGCGCACGCACGCAAATCTTTTGGATTATAACCCGCGCCGACCGTCTCCGCGCGGCATGCGATGATGCCCCAGCCGTCTCCCCGCACCGCTGCCGACCCGCCCGCGCACGCCGCGCCCTGGCTCGCCGCCGCGGGCGCGCTGGCGCTGCACGCGCTGCTGTTAGGGTGGGCGCTGCATGGCAGCGCGCCGCCGCATCCGCAGCCCGCCCCGCTGCTGCAAGTCGAG
>JAKAHP010000191.1 GCA_021825505.1 Pseudomonadota bacterium | reverse complement strand
ACAAGATCCTGACCGGGCGCCGCGAACGCATGGCCACGCTGCGCCAGTTCGGCGGCCTGTCCGGCTTCCCGCGGCGCGACGAATCGCCTTACGACACTTTCGGCACCGCGCATTCGTCGACCTCGATTTCGGCAGCGCTGGGCATGGCGCTGGCGGCAGTGGCCAAGGGCGAGCGGCGCAAGGTGGTCGCGGTGATCGGCGACGGTGCGATGACCGGCGGCATGGCCTTCGAGGCGCTGAACAACGGCGGCGTGCACCCGGAGGCGGATCTGCTGGTGGTGCTCAACGACAACGACATGTCGATCTCGGCGCCGGTGGGCGCGCTGAACCGCTATCTGGCGCGGCTGCTGTCGGGGCGGTTCTATGCCAGCGCGCGCGACGCCGCCAAGCAGGTGCTGAAAGCGGCGCCGCCGCCGCTGTTCGAGCTGGCGCGCCGGCTCGAGGAGCACGCCAAGGGGATGGTCGCGCCGGGCACGCTGTTCGAGGAGTTCGGCTTCGACTACGTCGGTCCGATCGACGGCCACGACCTCGACGCGCTGGTGCCCACGCTGCAGAACCTGCGCGCGCGCGGCGGCCCGCGGCTGCTGCACGTGGTGACGAAGAAGGGCTACGGCTACAAGCTGGCCGAGGCCGACCCGATCGCCTACCACGGCCCCGGGCGCTTCAACCCGGCGGAGGGGCTGAAGGCGCCGGCGGTGGCGCCCAAGCCCACTTATGCGCAGATCTTCGGCGACTGGCTGTGCGACGCTGCAGCGGCCGATGCGCGCGTGATCGGCGTGACCCCGGCGATGTGCGAGGGCTCGGGCATGGTCGAGTTCGCGCGCCGCTTCCCCGAGCGCTACCACGACGTGGGCATCGCCGAGCAGCATGCGCTGACCTTCGCCGCCGGGCTGGCCTGCGAGGGGCTGCGCCCGGTGGTGGCGATCTACTCGACCTTCCTGCAGCGTGGCTGGGACCAGCTGATCCACGACGTGGCGATCCAGCAGCTGCCGGTGCTGCTGGCGATCGACCGCGCCGGCATCGTCGGCGCCGACGGCGCCACGCACACCGGTGCCTTCGACATCGCCGCGCTGCGTTGCCTGCCGAACATGGTGTTGATGACGCCGAGCGACGAGCTCGAGTGCCGGCGCCTGCTGTGTACCGGCCTGGCGCACGACGGCCCCAGCGCGGTGCGCTATCCGCGCGGCGCCGGCACCGGCGCGGCGATCGACCGTGCGCGCCTCGATCCCTTGCCGGTGGGGCGGGCCGAGCTGCGCCGCAGCGGCGGCGCGGCGCGTGGCCGCAGGCTGGCGCTGCTCGCGTTCGGCCCCTTGCTGCACGTCGCGCTGAAGGTCGCTCCCGAGTTCGACGCCAGCGTCGTCGACATGCGCTTCGTCAAGCCGCTCGACCTCGAGCTGCTGCGTCGCGTCGCGCTGGAGCACGACGCGCTGGTCACGCTGGAGGACGGTGCGGTCGCGGGCGGCGCCGGCAGCGCCTGCCTGGAAGCGCTGCAGGCGATGCAGCTGCAGGTGCCGCTGCTCGCGCTGGGCCTGCCCGACCACTGGCTCGAGCACGGCGATCCGGCGCAGGTCGCCGCGTCGATCGGTCTGGACGCGGCCGGCGTGCGGCGCGGCATCACGCAGCATTTCGCCGCGCTGCTCGGCGAGCCGGCGCCGGCACCGCGCGCCGCGAACGACTGACGCGCTGCAGGCGGCGAGCGAATCGCCGATAATTCCCGAATAAATGACTCAACAAAACCGGGTTCTCCGCGGAGAGTCCGGAGACGCCATGAATCAAGCTGTTGCCGCAATTCCCGATATCCAGAGCAGCGTCGACCACCGCCGGCTGGCGATCCAGCGCGTCGGCATCAAGAGCCTGCGCTATCCCCTGAGCGTGCGCATGGCCGACGGCGGCGTGCAGCACAGCGTCGCGACGATCGATGCCGATGTCGCGCTGCCGGCCGAGAAGAAGGGCACCCATATGTCGCGCTTCGTCGAGGTGCTCGAGGGCATCGACGGCGCGCTCGACCACGACGCGTTGCTGGCGCTGACGCGCTCGATGTGCGCACGCCTGGACGCCTCGCGCGCGCGCCTGGCGCTGGCCTTCGCGCTGTTCCTGCGCAAGCGTGCGCCGGTCAGCGGAGTGGCCAGCATGATGGACTACGAAGCCGAGTGGATCTGCGAGGTCGACGGCGCGCAGGCGCAGCTCACCGCGAAGGTGCGGGTGCCGGTCAAGGCGCTGTGCCCGTGCTCGAAGGAGATCTCTGAGTTCGGCGCGCACAACCAGCGTTCGCACATCACGATCAGCGCGCGCTTGTCGGCGCCGCTGGCGTTCGAGCAGCTGATCCGCGCCGCCGAGGAAGAGGCGTCGTGTGAATTGTGGGGGTTGCTGAAGCGCCCAGACGAGAAATACGTCACCGAGCGCGCGTACCACAACCCGAAGTTCGTCGAGGATCTGGTGCGCGACGTCGCGGTGCGCGTGCGCGCGCTGCCCCAGGTCGAAGCCTTCGTGGTCGAGGCCGAGAACTTCGAGTCGATCCACAACCACTCGGCGTACGCGCGCATCGAGGGTTGAGCGCGCGGCAGCGGCGCCGCGCGCGGCGTCAGCCCGCCAGCAGCGCCTTGACCCGCGCCGACACCTGCGCCATGTCGGCGCGGCCGGCGAGACGGCTCTTCAGCGGACCCATGACCTTGCCGATGTCCTGCGCACCGGAGGCTTGCACCGAATCGATCACCGCGCGGATCTCGGCGTCGAGCTCGGCGCCTTCGAGGCGCGCCGGCAGGTAGGGCTCAAGCACCGCGATTTCGGCACTTTCGGCCTGCGCCAGGTCGGCGCGGCCGCCGCTGGTGAATTGCGCGATCGCGTCGCGGCGCTGCTTGATCATCTTGTCGATCACCGCGATCACCGCGGCGTCGTCGAGTTCGATGCGCTCGTCGACTTCACGCTGCTTGATCGCCGCCAGCAGCAGCCGGATGGTGCCCAGGCGTACGCTGTCCTTGGCGCGCATCGCGGCTTTCATCTCGTCTTGGATCCGGGTCTTGATCGGGGGCATGGCAGGGGGGGCTGAAGGGGAGCGGAAATGACAAAAGCCCGCGCGCGCGAACGCCGGGCGGGCTGTTGCCATCGGTGTGCACAGGGCGCGCACAGGCGTGCGCTGATGCGTGCGGCGGCCCCGGGGCGGCGTGCCGCGTGCGGCGCGGGCTGCGGGCTCAGGGCCCGCGCCCGGGGCGCTCGATCAGTACAGGCGCTTGGGCAGCATGTGCGCGCGGATGCGCTTGTAGTGGCGCTTGACCGCGGCAGCCTTCTTGCGCTTGCGCTCCGCCGTCGGCTTTTCGTAGAACTGGCGCGCACGCAGATCCGTCAGCAGGCCCAGTTTCTCGATCGTGCGCTTGAAGCGGCGCAGGGCGACGTCGAAGGGTTCGTTTTCTTTCACGCGAATCGTGGTCATTGCAAGCAGTTACCTTTCAGCTGGCTCCGGGGCGGGAAGGCGACATTGAAACGCACTTCCGGCAAAAGGGGACGAATAAACCTGTAAAGTATAGCGTTTTTTGCGCGGCCGCTCGACGGCGGCGACATCCGGACCCCACGACATGTCATCCTCCCGCAACAGCGACGCGGCGCCGCTGCGCGTTCTCGGCCTGGAAACCTCGTGCGACGAGACCGGCGTGGCGGTCTACGACAGCGCACGCGGCCTGCTCGCCGACGCGCTGCACTCGCAGGTGGCGATGCATCGCGACTACGGCGGGGTCGTCCCCGAGCTGGCTTCGCGCGACCACATCGCGCGCGCGCTGCCGCTGGTGCAGCGCACCCTGGCCGATGCCGGCTGCACCCTGCGCGACATCGACGTCATCGCCTACACGCAGGGCCCGGGGCTGGCCGGTGCCTTGCTGGTCGGCGCCGGCCTGGCCGCGGCGCTGGCGCTGGCCGCCGACCGGCCGCTGCTCGGTGTGCACCACCTCGAGGGGCATCTGCTGTCGCCGCTGCTGTCGGATCCGACGCTGGATTTCCCCTTCGTCGCGCTGCTCGTGTCGGGCGGGCACACGATGCTGCTCGACGTGGCGGCGCTCGGGGATTACCGCCTGCTCGGCGAGACGGTCGACGACGCCGCCGGCGAGGCCTTCGACAAATCGGCCAAACTGCTCGGGCTGGGCTACCCCGGCGGCCCCGAGCTGGCGCGGCTGGCCGAGCGCGGCGATGCGACAGCCTTCACGCTGCCGCGCCCCAAGCTGCACTCGGGCGACCTCGACTTTTCGTTCGCCGGGCTGAAGACGGCGGTGCTGACGCGCGTGCGCGCGCTGGGCGAGGCGCCTTCCGAGCAGGCGCGCGCCGACCTGGCGGCGGCCGCGCAGGAGGCGATCACCGATGTGCTGGCGGCCAAAGCCGTCGCCGCACTGCGCGCCAGCGGGCGCACGACGCTGGTGGTGGCGGGTGGCGTCGGCGCCAATCGACGCCTGCGCGAGCGGCTCGACGCGGCCTGCGCGGCGATCGGCGCGCGCGTGTGCTACCCGGCACTGGCCTGGTGCACCGACAACGGGCCGATGATCGCCTACGCGGCGTGCCGCCGCGTGCAGGCCGGGCTGGCGCAGCCGCGCCGCGACTACGCCTTCGACATTCGCCCGCGCTGGGATCTGGCCGAACTGGGCGGCTGAACGCCGTCCCTCGCGTGGGCGAGGTCTTGCGCCTGCGAGTCGCGTCCGCGCGCGACAATGGGTGCCCGCGAGCCATCAGGAGCGAAGGCGGTGGGTGCGATGTTCGATACCGCGGGGCACGCGTCGCGGCTGCAGCGTGGCGGCGTGCCGGTGGCGCAGGCCCAGGCGCATGTGCAGGCTTTTGGCGAATCGTTGCGGCAGGCACTCGCGCCGCTGGCCAGCAACGTCGCCCTGCACGAGCTTGAAGTGGCGCTGCGGGCCGAATTGCGCGTCGTCGAAGCCACTTTGCGCGCCGAAATCGTGCAAAGCGAGGCGAAGCTGCGTACCGAGATCGGCGCCGCCGAGGCCCGCTTGCGCGGCGAATTGCGCGACTTGCGCGCCGGCGTCGACAGCGCGCTGGTCGGTGTGCGCGAACGCCTGCAGCTGTTGCAGTGGATGGTCGGCGTGCTGGTCGCCGGAGTCGGCGGGCTGCTGCTGCGGGCCTACGGCTGAGGTCGGTGATGTCGATGCGGCGCGATCGGCGACGTGCCGCGCCAGACGTTCAGACGTCCCAGACGCCGCGCGGGCGGAAGTCGCTCGCTTCGCCGCGGCTGGCGCGACCGCGCGCGTTGCACACCACGCGTGCGGCGCCGACGCGGTAATCGTGGCGGCAGTGCAGGTGGCCGTGCAGCCACAGGTGGCATTGCTCGATCATCGCGTCGTAGGCGTTGCAGAAGCTCGCGGTGGCGCCGTCGACCGGGTAGCGCGGATCGGTGCTGCGCAGGCTCGGCGCCGAGTGGGTGATGACGACGGTGCGGTCCCAGCGCTGCGGATCCGCGGCCGGTTCCTGCAGTTCGGCGCGCAACCAGTCGCGGCAGCGCAGGCCTTCCTGGCGCAGCGCCTCGACGTCGAACGGCGCGCCGGCGCGCGTCGAGCGCTGCACCTGTTCGACGAAATAGCGCGCCGCGCGCATGCTGCGCGCGCGCCCGGACTCGCCGAACAGCTCGAAATCGTTCCACAGCGTGGTGCCGACGAAGCGCACGCGCTGCGCGCCGAAGTTCAGCACGATGCGCTCGCGCTCGAGCATCACGATGCCGGCGGCGGCGCAGCGCGCGCGCAGCGCGGCCTGCGCTTCGTCGAAGTCGCGGCGGTCGTATTCGTGGTTGCCGGCGACGTACAGCACCGGCACCGGCCAGCCGGCGAAGGTGTCGAGCCCGTGGTGGTCGGAG
>JAKAHP010000190.1 GCA_021825505.1 Pseudomonadota bacterium | reverse complement strand
GATCTCTGACCGCTCAGAGGGTGCCGGCGTGCTGAACGCGAGGGAGGTGGCGGCGATGATGAAGAAAGGACTTGAAGAATGAGCCTCTTGACGCAGGCGTACTTCTTGGAGCGCTACGGCCCGAGGCTCAGCGCCGAACAGCTCGCCGACGTGCTCGGCGTCACGAAGCCCACGCTGTACAACCAGATCAGCGCCGGGACTTGCCCGGTGAAGACGTACCTTGAGGGCGGGAAGCGCTTTGCCGACTACCGCGACGTGGCTGAGCACTTCGATCGCGCTCGACTTCAGGCTGCGTAAGCGCCTCGGGCCGCAGGTTCGTGTAACGCTTCAACTGCTCCCACTTCTTGTGGCCCGTCACCAGCGCCACTTCCGGGATGTCATAGCCGGCCTCGAACAGCCGCGACGTGCCTTCATGTCGCAGGTCGTGCAACTTCAGATCCGGGATGCCCAGCGCGCGGCACGCCCAGCAGAAGTACTTCGACAACGTGGCTGGGTCGATCGGGAACAGCCGCCCATTCTCCGGGCGCGCCTTGACAATCTCCCACGCCTCGCCGAGCAGCGGCACCCGCTCGAGCACCTTTCCCTTGCGCGGGTGCTTGCGCATCACCTGGACAATGCGCTGCTCGCGGTCGATGTCCTCGCCCTTGATGGCGCATACCTCCCCGCGTCGCATCGCCGACACGGCGGCGAACGTCACCGCCAGCGCGTACAGGTCACCGTGCTTCGCTCGCAGGTGCTGAATCACCGCGCGCAGCTCGTCGTCTGTCGGCCGCCGCTCTCGTTTGCCGCCACTGCCGATCAGCCGCAGATGGTCGAGCAGCGGCCTGGCAGCGCCCACCACGTCAGGCGGCGTCACCCGCAGCGAAGCACCGCCGTAGCGCAGCACAGTGCCCAGCTTGCTGATGTCCATGTTGATGGTGTACGGCCCGGCGCCTTCCTCGCGCCTCATGGTCGCGTAGGCCACCAGGTCGTCGGGCGCCATCCTGGCGACAACCTTGGCGCCGAGGCCCTTGGACAGAGCCTTGAGCATGTAGTGCTCATTCGACGCGTCGCTGATCGGCCGAGCCTGCTCCCGCAAGCGGCGATACGCCTCGATGAAGTCATCGACCTTCAGGGCACTGACGGCAGCCGGAGGGGCGCCGCCCTCGATGTCAGTCTCGACTTGTCGCGCCCACCGCTCGCCCTGGGCCTTGGTGGCGAAGGTTCTACACTGCGACGGGCAGCCCTTGCGCCTGACCTGGACCCGCCATCTGTCTCCGCGTTTCGTGAAGCTCGCCATGTCCCACCGGGTGTCCCACGTTGTCCCATCGCCGGAATGTGTTCCGATGATTTGCGCGTGAGTGTCCCATAGGATCGGCGGCGATTTTCCTGGTAGAGTTCCCTGCTAGCCCGCCGTAGTTCAATGGATAGAACGCCTATGAGACTTGGCCCTGATGTCCCGAATCTGGAGGAATCGAACGACCAGTTTGCTGGAATGAGGCCATGCGACTGGATTGAGGCCAACTGGCGGCGCTACCTCTACTCTCCGTCCGGCTTGTCCAATTGGCTCGAAGACGGCGGCGACCTGCCAGACATCGGAGGGGTCTACTTCCTGTGGCGCGGCCCGTCCCTGCTGTACGTTGGGATCGCCAACGCGATCTATCGTCGCATCGACAGCCACACCACGGCGCGGCGCATCCCGTTCGACGACGTGTCGGGGTTCGAGGTCGCTGGCAGGTTTCGCCGCGACTTGTACTTGAAGGCGATCGAGTGCGCCTACATCCGGGCGCTTTCGCCGCCATACAACGCCCACGACGGATACCCTAGGGGTGAGTTTGTCCCGAGGATGTCGCGCGCCATCCGCCTGCTGTGGCGCCAGAGCCTGGCCCCAGGCTTCGGGCAGCGCGAGCAGCGGCCATTCGCCTCACACTGAGCCTCGCACCTGGGAAGGCTGGCGCACGGTTACCAGTTCTCGACGAAGGATGGAGCGATGGACAACACACTCGGGGCTTTGTCCTTTCAGAGGTCGCCCCAGCGGCTGGACCCCTTGAACACCGGCGGCGGGCAGCGGCGAGGCCGCGGCGCGGTCGGCCGGTAGCTCACCACGCGGAGCAGGCCGTTGCGGCGGCGCTCGGCGTACAGCAGGTGCGGGAAGGCCCCCCAGCGCGACCAGCGCATCACCAAGTACCCCTCGCGTCCCTTGGCCTGCCGTCGCCGGCACAGCGCGCAGGCGAACAGCAGGCAGTTGGAGCGCACGGTCAGCCGCGCGTGCGGCGCGGGTCCGATGCTCGCGGGAACGTGCGCTCTTCTTCGAGCCGGCCATCGGCCGTGTGGATGACGAGCTGCGCCAGGCCGCCGGCTTCGGCGAAAGCGTTGAGCAGCGCAGCCCACAGCCGGACCGCCTTGCGCTTGCCGGCCACGGTGGTGTCGACGCCCTGGCCGTGCACGCGCCACAGCCGGCCGGACGGGGTGATGCGAATCACGAGGCGCTTCATGGCGATCCTTTCGGCGCGCTGGCCGCGCGCGTGGCGTTGACGTAGGCCTGCAGGCCCTTCAGACGTCCTTCAGCGGAATCAGCAGCCGTCGCCACCTCTCGAAGAGCTGCGATGCACTCTCCAGCCACGATCCGGAGGCCGGTGGTTGCATCAGCTCGGCCGGAGGCTCCGGCACCCGAGGCGGCGGGACAGCTTGGGGCGGCGGCAAGCGCGTCGCGCAGCCGGTCATGCTCAGTGCGCAGATCAGCAGTAGCGCGGCGCTGGCGCGCCAGGTCGGCGATGTAGCCATCGGTGGCCCCTTTGACCTTGGTTGCGGTGGTGTGCTCGGCCTGCCTGGCGTCAGCCTCGGCGCGGCGGTCGGCGGCTTCCTGGGCGGCGCGGATCTCGAGCGCGGCCGCGGCCTTGGTGGCGCTGGTCGCACGCCACTTCTGGAACCCGCCCCAGGCCAGCACCGCGGCCAGGGCCCAGGCCCACACGGGGACGACCTTGGCGATCGACAGCAGGGGGGCGAGCGGGATCATGCCCAACCAGCCTCGCGTTGTTTCCGCCTCCAAGAAACGATCACCCAGCCGCAGGCGATCAGCACGATCGGCAGGATCCAGTCGGGCGGCACGCCGAGCCCGTCGACCACGAAGCCCTTCACGCCGGCGGCGAAGCGTTTGACCGCGTCGACCTGCTCGCTCAAGGGGCCGAAGATCGCGGCCAGGCCGCCGGCGCCGGCCACCGATGCGCCGCTGGTGGCGATCGGGCCGCGCATGGCGCTGGACTCGGGCTCGACGGCCTGGGGCACCGGCTCGGGCTGCGCGCCCGGCTCCGGGGTCAAGTACAACGCGGTCTCGCGCGCGCGGCGCGCGGTCAAGCCGGCGAGCTCGCGCAGTTGTCCGGTCTGCGGGTCGCGGGCCTTGTTCCACAGCGCGAATGCGCGCGCAGCGGCCTGGCGGTTGCCGGCGTTGTGCTGGCGCAGCGCGGTGCTCTTGGCGAACGCGGCGACCCCGATGTTGTAGGCCAGGCTCACCATGGCCCCGAGCTCGTTCGGCGACGGGTCTACCGTGCACAACTCGCGCACGGCGCGCACGCGATCCTGCAGATCCTCGAGGAGCCAGCGGTCGGCCTGCTCCTTGGTGCAGGTGTCGCCCATGCGGACGCCATCGGTCTCGCCCCAAGCGATCGTCGGCCGGCCTGCTGGACATCTGTACGCGACCAGCCGCAGGCCCTCGGACATGGCGATCAGCATCACCGCGGCCATCGGCAGCGGCCACGGCAGGCTCGGGTCGGGGGTCGGGGTCATGGTTTGGCCGCAGGAACATGCGCCCAGCCGCGGGCGTCAAGATGAGCCGTCTTTATGGACTCTGGGATCTGAATCACTCCAACGCCCTTCGGGCGCGGCTTCGTTCGAGCGAGTGACTTGACAAGGCCGCTTTCGGACACCGAGTAGTAGCCTTCGTAGCCTGGAATGGGTCTGTAGCCTTCCATTCAATCTCCACGAAGTTGCTTGCGAACATCGTCGGCCAGTTCACCAAGATCCTTGTCCTTGCGCTTCTCCAGGTACGTGAACAGGGCTCGCACAAGCGCCCAACCCGGCAGCCCGCACGCGAACACCAGCCCGAGCACGCCGGCCAGCCCGATGTAGCTGTGCGTCCAGGCCAGCATGTCGAAGCGCTGGATCACCGCGGCGCCCCCGGCGATCGATCCGAGCACGGTGCAGATGAGGCCCACGGCCCACTCGCGCGGGCTGCGAGGCTGGGTCATCAGCATCACCACGATCGCGGCCAGCCCGGCGCCACCGGCGGCCACTCCGGCGATGCCGCCGACAGCCTTCCACCCCGCGATACCAGCGGCGCCCGCGGCACTGCTCGATGCTGGCTCTGCCATCACACTCCTCCGTTGATGAATCGACGCGCCGCAGCGGCCATGCCGACCAGCCACGCATGCACTGACTCCCGCTCGGCGGCGGACATCTCGCGCCAAGCGCCGGTGCGCTCACGAACCGTGCACGACCTGACTTCGGGTGCGAAGTCCAGATCGGCCACATCGAGACCAGGCAGCGCCGCGCTCGGCCAGTCCTCTAGGTTTACCGTCACGCCGTCGGCCTTGGCCAAGCCGGCGTGACCGTTCCAGAGCATCCGAACCGAGTACAGCGCGGAGCTCATGGCTCAGCCGCTCGTGGTCACCTCGGCGCCCTGGTTGGCGCCGGTCTCGTGCAACGGGGCTTGCTTCGGCGGTTCGGTCTGCGGCTGCTCGCCGGGAACCATCGAAGACACCACGTTGCCGTAGGCGTCCATCGTGACCGGAGCCGGCGGCAGAGGGAGCAGCGCGGCCTCCACCCGAGCCCAGACGGGCAGCGCCGTGGCGTACGGGTAGCACGCATCGCGAATCACCTGCCAGTGCATGGCGACCGGATGTTCAGGCGCCTTGCGGATGAGCGCCGCGACGTGGAACTCGACGGCCTCGGCGTCGGGACGATTGTCGTGGCTGCCTGCAACCTTGAACGCGGTGATGATCTCGCGCTCGTGCGGCTCGGTGATGCCAGGATCATGCGGCGCGCCGTCCGGCGCTTGCTCGTACGCGCCGAGGTAGGCGCCGGTGCCGGTCAGCAGCTCGATCGCTGCGTTGCGCGCGGTCGCCGCGGCCACGGCCGAGCCAACGAACTCGGGCGCTACGCGCTGACCGGCAAGCGCTGGCGGCACGACCATGAACGCCAGCAACCCCGCTGCCAGCACGTTGGGACGAAAACTCGACATCTCGCTCTCCTTCACTGAACTCGGCGGCCCACTGCCGCACACACGGATTCGAGCGTGGCAACGTCGTATCGCCACGGCTCGCGCAACCCCAGGATGTCGGCGCAGGCCTCGCTGCAGAACCAGGCCTTGAGCCAACCCTTGACCCGGCGGAACACGAAGCCGAGCAGGCCGAGCAGGTCGTACCGCTCGTCTTCATGCAGGTCGGCCCACGCGGCAGCCTTCTTCGTGCTCCCCGGCATCTCGTAGATGCGCCACTTCTCGGCCGCCAGCGGCATCACCTTGCGCCGCACGCCGCCATCGACCCACGA
Organism: Pseudomonadota bacterium; assembly: GCA_021825505.1. GTDB lineage: Bacteria > Pseudomonadota > Gammaproteobacteria > Burkholderiales > Burkholderiaceae_C > Thiomonas_A. The sequence goes on along the minus strand of JAKAHP010000190.1, from coordinate 318 downwards.
AGCCGACACGCACTCGAAGTTGTCGGCGACCCGGCGGATCACGCACTCGCAGTGGCTCGCATCGGAGTCCTGCCACCAGCAGATGAAGCGCGACAGCGCGCGCGTGTCGCCGAACCGGAAAGCGATCAGCATCACAGTGCCGCCGCCGCGATGAACAGCGCATCGATCTGCGCCTCGTTGAGGTTCAGCGCTGGTCCAAGCTGGGCCACCAGGCCGTTGTGCCGCTGAACCACCGAGCTGTAGTCCCACGTGATCTGCGCCGCGGTCTTGGCAGGCTCCTGCATCGCGTCGATCGCGGCCTGCACGGCGGCGAGCTTG
>JAKAHP010000008.1 GCA_021825505.1 Pseudomonadota bacterium | reverse complement strand
GCTGACGCGGCGCGGCCGCGCGCGCAGCGTGGCGTTCAGCACCGCGATGACGCGCGACGGCGAACTGCAGGGCCGGCGCAGCGCCGACACCGAAGTGTTCTACATGGCCGGGCGCCAGCTCGGCGCGCTGTCGCGCGCGCTGCGCGACGCCGGCTGGGACGACGGCACCGCGGTCAGCGTGGTGTCGCGCGCCGGCTGCGCCGACAGCGTCAGCAGCCGTCACCGGCTCGACCAACTCGCCGCCGCGGCGGTGCTGCACGCCGGACGACCGACCGTGGTCGTGGTCGGTGCCGGCGCCGAGGCGCTGGCCGGCAGCGTGGCCGCCGCACCTCACCAGCATCTGATCGATCAAACGCAACCCTGAAAAATTCCATGGACATGCATCTCGACCCAGCGATTCCCGCCACCGCCGCTGCGCACGACGGGCCGATCGAAACCGACGCGCTGATCGTCGGCGCCGGCCCGGTGGGGCTGTTCCAGGTGTTCGAGCTGGGGCTGCTCGACATCAAGGCGCACATCGTCGACAGCCTGCCGCACCTGGGCGGGCAGTGCATCGAGCTGTACCCGGACAAGCCGATCTATGACATTCCGGCGGTGCCGGTGTGCACCGGGCAGGAGCTGACCGACAACCTGCTCAAGCAGATCGAGCCGTTCCACCCGACCTTCCACCTCGGGCAGGACGTGGTCGAGCTGCAGCGCCGGGACGACGGACGCTTCTTCGCGCGCACCTCGAAAGGCACGAGCTTCCTGACGCGCACGGTGTTCATCGCCGCCGGCGTCGGCAGCTTCCAGCCGCGCACGCTCAAGGCCGAGGGCATCGAGGCGTTCGAGGGCAGCCAGGTGTTCTACCGGGTCAAGGACCCGACGCTGTTCAAGGGGCGCAACCTGGTGGTGGTGGGCGGCGGCGACTCGGCGCTGGACTGGGCGCTGCATTTCGCCACCCACCCCGAACACCGCGCCGAGAGCGTCACGCTGCTGCACCGCCGCGACGGCTTCCGCGCGGCGCCGGCGTCGGTGGCCAAGATGCACGCGCTGTGCGAGCAGTACGAGATGCAGTTCATCGTCGGCCAGATCACCGGCAGCGAGGTGCGTGACGGACGCCTGAGCGAAGTCAAGGTCACCGGCGGCGACGGCGTCACGCGCAGGCTGCCGCTGGACATGCTGCTGGTGTTCTTCGGCCTGAGCCCCAAGCTGGGGCCGATCGCCGACTGGGGGCTGGCGCTGGAGCGGCGCCAGCTCGTCGTCGACACCGAGAAGTTCGAGACCAGCGAGCCGGGCATCTTCGCGGTCGGCGACATCAACACCTACCCCGGCAAGAAGAAGCTGATCCTGTCGGGCTTCCACGAGGCCGCGCTGGCCGCGTTCGGCGCCGCGCCCTACGTGTTCCCCGAGAAGAAGGTGCACCTGCAGTACACCACCACCAGCCCCAAGCTGCACAAGGTGCTGGGTGTCGAAACCCCGGTGTTCGACTGAAGCCGGCCGCGCCGCGGCCGGGGGCGATGCCGCCCCCGACGCGGCGCGCCGCATCAGATCAGCACGCGCCGGTCGACCTCGGCGAGCTCGTTGAGGCCGCAGAAGGCCATGGTCAGGTCGAGTTCGCGGTGGATGATCTCGAGCGCGCGCGTCACGCCGGCTTCGCCCATCGCGCCCAGCCCGTACAGGAAGGCGCGGCCGATCAGCGTGCCGCGCGCGCCCAGCGCGATCGCCTTGAACACGTCCTGGCCGCTGCGGATGCCGCTGTCGAGCCAGACCTCGATGTCGCGCCCGACCGCGTCGACGATCGCGGGCAGCGCCGAGATCGAGCTCGGCGCGCCGTCGAGCTGGCGGCCGCCGTGGTTGGACACGATCAGCGCGTCGGCGCCGCTGGCCACCGCCAGCCGCGCGTCCTCGGCGTCCATGATGCCCTTGAGGATCAGCTTGCCGCCCCAGCGCTGCTTGATCCACTCGACGTCGCGCCAGCTCAGGGTCGGATCGAACTGCTGCGCGGTCCATTCGGACAGCGAGCCCATGTCGTCGACGCCCTTGACGTGGCCGACGATGTTGCCGAACTGGCGCCGCCGGGTGCCGAGCATGCCCAGCGCCCAGCGCGGCTTGGTGGCGATGTTGAGCATATTGGCCAGGGTCAGCTTGGGCGGCGCCGACAGGCCGTTCTTCAGGTCCTTGTGGCGCTGGCCGAGAATCTGCAGGTCCAGCGTCAGCATCAGCGCCGAGCAGTTCGCGGCCTTGGCGCGCGCGATCAGATCTTCGATGAAGCCGCGGTCGCGCATCACGTAGAGCTGGAACCAGAACGGCGCCGGGCTGTGCGCGGCGACGTCCTCGATCGAGCAGATGCTCATCGTCGACAGCGTGAACGGCACGCCGAAGCGGGCCGCGGCGCGCGCGGCGAGGATCTCGCCGTCGGCATGCTGCATGCCGGTCAGCCCGGTCGGCGCCAGCGCCACCGGCATCGCGACGTCCTGGCCGATCATGCGCGAGCGCACGCTGCGGCGATCGATGTCGACCGCGACGCGCTGGCGCAGTTTGATCGGCGCGAAGTCGAGTTGATTGGCGCGGTAGGTGCCCTCGGTCCACGAGCCGGAATCGGCGTAGTCGTAGAACATTCGCGGCACGCGTTTCTGGGCTAGTACGCGCAGGTCCTCGATGCAGGTGATCACGCTCATTGGTCTTGCTCCTCGTCGGGCCGGGCCGCGCCGGTGGCGTTATTTTGCGGTGAGTTCATGTTACTCAGCGCGATGCGCGGCGCATGGGTCGCATCCATAGTGTCTCCTTGCAGAACACCGTGCGTCCGTGACGCGGCGTTCCAGCTCTTGCGGTCGATTAACTGGTAAAGTGGTAAGACCACTAATCCCATTAGAATGCAAGGGCCTGCAGCGGTCAACTGCCCCTTGGTTTCCGGGAATGGATTTCGTCGCTTTTACGTGGCAGAATCCAACTGGTCTGACCAGGAAACAGGAGAGTCATGGAAGTCGTAAGGCTGTCCGACACGATCGCCAGCGATCTGGAGAAGCGCATCCTCGAGGGCTCGCTGCGTGCCGGCGAGCGCCTGCCGGGCGAGCGCGAGCTGGCTGCCGAGCTGGGCGTGTCGCGCCCCTCGCTGCGCGAGGCGCTGCAGAAGCTGGCGCAAAAGGGCTTGGTGCGCACGCGCCAGGGCGGGGGTACCGTTGTCACCGACCGTTTGCTGGCCGGCTTCATCGACCCCTGGCGCGACATGCTCACCGGCCATCCGGGGCTGCAGCAGGACATGCTCGAGTTCCGTTTCCTGCTCGAGGCCGAGGCCGCGCGGCTTGCCGCCGAGCGCGCCACCGAAGCCGACCTCGAACAGATCGAGGCTGCGCACGCAGCGCTCGAGCGCGCTTACGACGCCGATGACCTCGAGGCCTGCGTCGCCGCCGACGTCGCCTTCCACCAGAGCATCGCCGAAGCCTCGCACAACGCGCTGATCGCGCATTTGAGCGCGAGCCTGCACCGCCTGGTGCACGAACACGTCGACCGCAATCTGCGCTACCTGCACGGTCACCCCGAGCAGTGGAGCGCGCTGCGCGAGCAGCACCGCGCGATCTGGCTCGACCTGCAGCAGCGTCAGGCGGCGCGCGCCGCCGACGCGGCGCGCCGGCACATCGAATTCGTGCGCGTGACGATGGACCAGACCGCGCGCGAAGTGCAGCGTGAGCTCAGCGCCCGGCGCCGCGCGCAGGCGGCCGGCGCCTGAAGCCGGGCCGCGCGCGGCGCGTAGCGCTTACTTGTCCTGGCGCACGCCTTCGATTTCGACGCGCACCGTGACCTTGTGGCTCAGGCCCGCGGCGTAGCCGTCGACGCCGAAGTCCATGCGGTCGAGCGTCGTCGTCGCGACGAAGCCGCTGAGATAGCCGCCCCACGGCTTGGGCAGGTAGCCGACCTTGCCGGAACCGACCAGCTCGACGCGGAATACCGCGGGTTTGGTCACGCCGTGCAGCGTGATGTCGCCGTACAGCAGGCCGTGGTCGCGGCCCTTGGGCACGTAGCGCGTGCTCGCGAAGTGGATTTGCGGGTATTCGGTGGCGTCGAAGAACTGCTTGCCTTTCTTCAGGTCGTCGTCGCGCATCGGCAGGAAGGTGTCGAGGCTGTCGACCGCGATGGTGATGTCGGCCTTGTCGGCGGCAGGGTGCTTGGGATCGAAGGTGTAGCTGCCACTGACTTTCTTGAACACGCCCGAGCACAGCGCGACGCCGGCGTGGCCGATCGTGAACTGCACGCTCGAGTGGTCGGAATCGACCTGGTAGGTGCCGGCCAGGGCCGTGTCGTGCAGACGACCGTAGGCCTGCGGCGCGGCGGCGAAACTCGGCATGGCGAAGGCGGCGGCGACGGCGGTGGCGGCGAGCGCCTTGAGCGGGAACTTCATGCGTGGACTCCTTGCAGGGTGTGGTGTGAAAAATGTGTGCTCAGCGACCGAGCAGCAGGTGCACGTGCACCGGAATGGACGCGCCGACGACGCTGGTGTCGGCCCAGGCTCCGCTGCCCAGCGCCCATTGCAGGCGCTGCAGCGTGAAATCGGCGTCGAGCGCGAGCTCGGCGCCGCTGGCGTGGGCTAGCGCGAGCACGCGCAGCGGCGCGCTGTGGCCCTTGACGCTGAAGGTGCCGTCGACCCACCAGCGGCCGGGCCCGGCCGCGGTGAAGCGACGCGCGACGAAAGCGGCCTGTGGGTGGTGTGCGGCGTCGAGCCAGTCGGCGCCGACGATCAGGCCGTTGGTCTGGCTGCTGCCGGCGTCGGCGCTGGCCGCGTCGACCTGCAGCGACAGCTTGTCGGTCGCGGCATCCGCCGGATCGAATGCGACGCGAGCGTCGAATTTCGCGAAGTGACCTTTCATCGTCACGCCCATCTGCGTGGCCGAGAAGTCGATCGCCGAGCCGGGCAGCACCCGCGTGTAGGGCGTGGCGCTGGCGGTCGCCGCGAAGGCGACGGTGAAGGCCAGGGCGGCCGTGAGTTGAGTGGCTTTCATCAAGACTCCTTGCGGAAGATCGGCAGCATGCGTTGCAGCACGCCGTCGCGGTCGACGAACTGATGCTTGAGCGCAGCGCCGATATGCATCGCGACGAGCGCTGCCATCAGGAAGTTCAGACTTTCATGGACCTCGCGCAGTGCATGCGCCAGCGCCTGGTCCTTCGGCAGCAGTTCCGGCAGCGGCAATACCCCCCACCACACGACCTGCACGCCGGCAGCCGAGCTCAGGGCCCAGCCGCTGAGCGGGATCGCGAAGATCAGCAGGTACAGCAGCGCGTGCAGCGCGCCGGCCGCGGCCTGCTGCCAGCGCGGAATGCTGTCGGGGAGCGCGGGCGGGCGATGTCCGGCGCGCCACCCCAGGCGCAGTATCGCCAGCAGCAGCACGGTCAGCCCGAACCACTTGTGCCACGCGAAAAGCTTGATTTTCAGGATCGACAGCGCCAGCGAGCTCATGTAGAGCCCGAGCGGGAACAGGCCGAAAATCAGCAGCGCGATGGCCCAGTGCAAGGCGATCGCCGGCCAGGTGTAGCGAGTCTTCGGCGTCATGACGTCTCCGTTTCGAAGGCCGCGCGCAGCGCGCGCAAATGGTGTTCCAGCGCGTCGCGCTGGGCTTGCGGCAAGTGCGCGAAGACCCGCGCCAGGTGGGCACCATGCGCCGGGAAGACCCGCTCGAAGGTTTCCTGGCCGACTTCGGTCAGGCGCACGATCTGCGCACGGCCGTCGCGCGGATCGGGCAGGCGCACGACCAGTCCCTTGAGCAGCAACCGGTCGACGACGCCGGTCAGCGTGCCCTTGGTGATCAGCGTGCGTTCGCCGAGCTGCTTGGCATTCATCCCTTCGGTATTGCCCAGCGTCGCGATCACGTCGAACTGCGCCGGGGTCAGTCCCAGCTCGTTCACGTGCGCGGACGAATAGCGTTCGAACGCCTGGTAGCTGCGCACCAGCTCGCGGATCAGCGGCAGGAAGGATCGGTCAACGGTCAAGGAAGCGGACATGCGACGAATGGAATGGATGGATTATTAGTTCGCATTAGAACTAATGTTGGCTGTAGGGTTATTTGCCGGGCCGCGCGCCACGCAGCGGCAGCGGCGCCCCAGCTTAGCGCGGCACTCGCCCAGGGCGGTGCAGCGCGGCACAGCGGCGCACCGCCCTGGGGCGTGGCGCGCCGCACGCGCTGGCACGCGGCTTGCGTGATGCAAGGCATGGACCCGAGCCGCAGCCCCTATCGCGAAAGCCTCGACGACGCCGGCGCGCCGCGCCAGGCCTGGAGCGCGCTGCAGGCCTGGCTGGACGACGCCGGGGACGCCGCGCTGCAGGACCGCCAGCGCGAAGCCGCGCTGGCCTTCCAGCGCGACGGCATCACCTTCGCAGTGCATGGCGACGGCGGCGGCACCGAGCGCGCGATCCCGTTCGACATCGTTCCGCGCCTGATCACCGCGCGCGAATGGGCGATGCTGCAACGTGGGCTGAGCCAGCGCGTTCGCGCGCTGAACCTGTTTCTGGCCGACGTTTACGGCGACCAGCGCATCTTGCATGACAAGGTCGTGCCGGCCGAGCTGATCCTCGGCAATTCCCAGTATCGGCCCGGCATGCGCGGTGTCGCGGTGCCGCACGGGGCCTACGCGGCGATCTGCGGCATCGATCTGGTGCGCACCGGCGAGGACGCGTTCCATGTGCTCGAGGACAATCTGCGCGTGCCCTCGGGCGTGAGCTATATGCTCGAGAACCGGCGCATCCTCGGCTGGCTCGCCCCCGAACTGTTCCAGCGCTACCGCGTCGCGCCGATCGGCCACTACCCCGAACTGCTGGCGCGCACGCTGCGCGAACTGGCGCCGCGCGACGCCGACGCGCGCAACGTCGTCGTGCTGACCCCGGGCCCGTTCAACAGCGCCTACTTCGAGCACGCCTTCCTCGCGCAGAGCCTGGGCGCCGAGCTGGTCGAAGGGCAGGATCTGTTCGTCGACGCCGGCTTCGTCTACATGAAGACGATCCGCGGTCCACAACGCGTCGACGTGATCTACCGCCGCATCGACGACGATTTCCTCGATCCGCTGGCGTTCCGCAGCGACTCGATGCTCGGCGCGGCCGGACTGTTTGACGCAGTGCGCGCCGGCCACGTCGCGCTGGCCAATGCTCCCGGCACCGGCGTGGCCGACGACAAGTCGGTCTACCCCTATGTGCCGGCGATGATCCGCTACTACCTCGACGAGGAGCCGGTGCTGGCCAATGTGCCGACCTGGGTGCTGGCCGACCCGGCGCAGGCCGAGCACGTGCTCGCCCATCTCGACGAGCTCGTCGTCAAGGAGGCGCAGGGCGCCGGAGGCTACGGCATGCTGATCGGCCCGCTCGCCAGCCGCGCCGAGCTCGACGCCTTTGCCGCGCGCATCCGCGCGCAGCCGCAGCGCTACATCGCGCAGCCGACGCTGGCATTGTCGACCTGTCCGACGCTGGTCGAGCAGGGGCTGGCGCCGCGCCACGTCGACCTGCGCCCCTATGTGCTGCAGGGCGAGCAGATCCGCATGGTCCCGGGCGGCCTGACGCGGGTCGCGCTGCGCGAGGGCTCGCTGATCGTCAACAGCAGCCAGGGCGGCGGCACCAAGGACACCTGGGTGCTGCAGGACTGAAAGGCGACCCACCGAAGGAGGACACGATCATGCTCTGCCGCACTGCTGCCGACCTGTTCTGGATGGGGCGCGCCGTCGAACGCGCCGAAGCGATGGCGCGCCTGATCGACCTCGCGCGGCGCCTGGCCGAACTGCCCGGGCGCGACGGCGACCGCATCTGGGCGCTGCCGTTGCTGGCCACCGGGTCCATTCCGCCCGGCGTCGCCGGCGACGATGCGACGCAGTCCGAGCTGCTGCGGCGCTGCGTGCTCGACGCGCACAACCCGGCTTCGATGCTGGCCAGCGTGCAGCTGGCGCGCGACGCCGCGCGCAACCAGCGCTCCGTGGTGCCGGCCGAAGTCGTTGCGCCCTTGCAGACCATGCTGGCGCGGCTGCGCGGACTCGACGCGCGCCAGCTCGAAGGCGGCGGCCTGGCGCAGGTGGTGGCGTCGGTGATGCGCTTCGCCGACCGCTTCCGTGGCGTGACCTTCGCCACGCTGTCGCGCAACGAGGCCTGGCATTTCCTGCGCCTGGGGCTGTTCATCGAGCGCGCCGACGCGGCGTTGCGGCTGTGGACCACGCAGGCCGACCCCGAGTTCGTGCTGCTGCGCGACGGCCCGGAAAGCCCGCGCGCGGCGTTCCATCGCGTCGCGCTGCTGGAGGCGGCGTCGGCGCTGATGCCGCTGCGCCGCCTGCACGGCGAGCCCGACCGCGCCGGTGTCACCGAAATGCTGCTGCGCCGCGCCGATTTCCCGCGTTCGGCCGCCTATTGCCTGGGCCAGGCGCAGCGGGCGCTGGCGGCGCTGCAGCTGGCGCCGCACGATGCTGCTGTGCGCCAGCTCGGGCGCGCGCTGGCCGGGGTCAGCTATGTCGAGCCCGGCGCCCAGGCCGACTCGATGTTCGCGTTCGGCGCTGATCGCCAGGCCGAGATCGCGGCCGTCGCGGCAGCCATCGAGCGCCGTTTCTTCGTCGCGCCGGTGCCGCTGCGGCGCGCTGCCTGAGGCCAGCGATGACCTATTGCTGCGCGGTCAAGCTCAACGCCGGACTGGTGTTCGCCGCCGACACGCGTACCCATGCCGGCGTCGACAACGTCGGCCGTTTCAGCAAGCTGCACGTGCTCGAGCAGCCCGGCGAACGCGTGATCGCGCTGCTGTCGTCGGGCAACCTCAGCGTCACCCAGGGCGCGATCGAGCATCTGCACCGCGCGGTGCGCGAGCGCGAGGCCAAGACCTGGGCCAGCGTGCCCAGCCTGGCCGACGTCGCGCTGCTGCTCGGCGACGCGATGCGCGCGGTGCGCGCGCGCGACGAGCCCTACCTGAAGGCCGGGGGTATCGACTCGGCGGCCACCTTCCTGCTCGGCGGCCAGATCCGCGGCGAACGCGAGCGCCTGTTTCTGGTGTACTCGGAAGGCAATGCGATCGAGGCCACCGCCGAGACGCCGTTCCTGCAGACCGGCGAAGTCAAGTACGGCAAGCCCATCCTGGACCGCGTGATCCGCCCTGAAGTGAGCTTGCTCGACGCCACCAAATGCGTGCTGGTCAGCTTCGACTCGACGATGCGCAGCAATGTCAGCGTCGGCCTGCCGATCGACCTGCTGCTGCTGCCCGGCGCGCGCCTGAGCGCCGACCTGCGCTACCGCATCGACGAGCACGACGCCTACTGGCGCGACCTGTCCGAGCGCTGGGCCGCCGGCGTGCGCCGTGTGTTCGCCGAGCTGCCGCCACCGCACTGGTACCCCCAGGGTCAGCAATAGACCGCGGCCACGCGCGTGCGCTGCGCCCCCGCTCGATCGCTGAAATAATGGTCGCGATCCAAAAAAACGCGACACGGGGAGCAGCGCGATGCAACAGGGGCCGAATCTGCGCACGCCGCCACTGGCCGGCGCCACGCCGGAGGTACTGCGACGCGGGGTGCGCGATGCGTTCGCGGCGACGTTCGACCGCTACGAGCAGCTGTTCGAGGTGCTGCGCAGCGACGAGGCGTACTACGTCAAGCCGATTCCTTTGCGTCATCCGCTGATCTTCTATTTCGGCCACACGGCGACCTTCTTCGTCAACAAGCTGGTGCTTGCCGGCGTGCTCGAGCAGCGCATCGACCCGCGTTTCGAGTCGATGTTCGCGATCGGCGTCGACGAAATGAGCTGGGACGACCTGAACGACGCGCACTACGACTGGCCGAGCGTGGAGGCGGTGCGCGCCTATCGCGCGCGGGTGCGCGAAGGCGTGCTGGGCCTGATCGACACGCTGCCGCTGGCCGGTGACATCGGCTGGGACAGCCCATGGTGGGTGATCGTGATGGGCATCGAGCACGAGCGCATCCACCTCGAGACCTCGTCGGTGCTGATCCGCCAGCACCGACTGGCCTATGTGCGCCCGCACCCGGCGTGGCCGCCGTGCCGCGACAGCGGCGCGGCGCCGGCCAATGCGCTGGTCGAAGTTCCAGCGCAGCGCGTGGTGCTGGGGCGCGAGCGCGCGGCGCCGCATTACTACGGCTGGGACAACGAGTTCGGGCGGCGCGAAGTCGAGGTGCCGGCGTTCCGCGCCTCGCGCCACCTGGTCAGCAACGGCGCGTTTCTCGAGTTCGTCGACGCCGGCGGCTATCGCGACGACGCCCTGTGGAGCGAGGAGGGGCTGGCGTGGCGCCGTTTCGCCGGCGCCGAGCACCCGACCTTCTGGGTACGCGGCGAGCGGGGCTGGTGCCTGCGCCTGATGTGCGAGGAGCTGCCGATGCCCTGGGACTGGCCGGTGGAGACCAATGCGCACGAGGCGCGTGCGTTCTGCGCCTGGGCCGCGCGGCGCAGCGGCGAGGCGGTGCGCCTGCCCACCGAGGACGAGTGGCAGGCGCTGCGCCAGGCCGCGGGAATCGGCGACGAGCCTCTTGCGGCGCCGGCGCCGGCCAACATCGAGCTCGACCACTGCGCCTCGTCGTGCCCGGTGACGCGCTTCGCCCACGGCGCCTGGTTCGATGTGATCGGCAACGTCTGGCAATGGGTCGACACGCCAACCTACCCGTTTCCCGGCTTCGAAGTGCACCCGATCTACGACGACTTCACGACGCCGACTTTCGACGATCGCCATCAGCTGATCCATGGCGGTTCGTGGATTTCCTGCGGCAACGAGGCGCTGCCGCAGTCACGCTACGCGTTCCGCCGCCATTTCTTCCAGCACGCCGGCTTGCGCTACGTCGTCGGCGAGCGCGCGCCGCAGCCGCCGAGCGCGTTCTACGAAACCGACCGCGCCGTCGCCGAATACTGCGAATTCCATTGGGGCGACGAGCATTTCGGCGTGCCGAATTTCCCCGCCGAGCTCGCACGCATCGCGCTGCAGGCTTGCGGCGACGCTCCGTTGCGGCGCGCGCTCGACCTCGGTTGCGCCACCGGCCGTACCAGTTTCGAGCTGGCGCGGCGTTTCGAGCATGTCACCGGTGTCGACTTCTCGGCGCGTTTCATCGGCGTCGGCAGCCAGATGGCCGCGCACGGGCGCATCCGCTACACGCTGGTCGACGAAGGCGAACTGGTGTCCTACCACGAGCGCACGCTGGCCGCGCTCGGGCTCGAGGAGGCAGCCGCACGCGTCGAATTCGTGCAGGGCGACGCGTGCAATCTGAAGGATCTGTTCAGCGGCTACGACCTGATCGTCGCCGCCAACCTGATCGACCGCCTGTACGCGCCGGCGCAGTTCCTGCGCGGCGTGCACGCGCGCATCCGTCCCGGCGGGCTGCTGCTGATCGCATCGCCCTACACCTGGCTGGAGGAGTACACCAAGCGCGAAGACTGGATCGGCGGCTTCAAGCGCGACGGCGAGAACGTCACCACGTTCGACGGCCTGAAGGCGCTGTTGCTGCCGCATTTCGAGCCGGTCGGCGCGCCGCGCGACGTGCCCTTCGTGCTGCGCGAGACGCGGCGCAAATTCCAGCACACGCTGTCCGAAGTCACGCTGTGGCGCCGGCGCGGCGCCTGATCGAGGAGGATCTGCCGATGTCCACCACCCTGCAAGACCGCGCCGCCGGCGCGCTGCTCGGCGCCTTCATCGGCGACGCGCTCGCGCTGGGGCCGCACTGGTACTACGACCTCGACGCGCTGCGCGCCGATTACGGCGACTGGATCGACGGCTACACCGCGCCGCGCCCGGGTCGCTACCACGCCGGCTTGAACGCCGGCGAATCGTCGCAGGCCGGCTGGCTGCTGGAGTTGACGCTGCGCTCGCTGGTCGAGCGCGGCGCTTACGACGAGGCCGATTTCTGCCATCGCATCGACGCCGAGCTGTTCACCCGGATCGACGGCACGCCCTTGTGCGGCCCCGGCGGCTACACCAGCCAGTCGATGCGCGAGGCCTGGCGCGCGCGCGTGCAGCAGCGGCGTCCATGGGGCGAAGTCGGCGGCCTGGCCGACAACACCGAGGCGGCCGAGCGCACCCTGGCGATCGCGGTGCGCTACGCGCGGCACCCCGGGCAGCTGGCGCGTGCCGTGGCGTCCAACACCGTGCTGACCCAGGTCGACCCGACGGTGGCGGCGATGACCGTGGCGTATGGCGCGGTGCTCGGCCAGCTGGTGGACGGCCAGCGCCTCGACGCGCAGTTGTCGGGGCGCCTGATGGACCTGGTGCGCAGCGGCGAGCTGCCCTTCCACACCGTCACGCGCGCCGGCGAGGACGGCGTCGACGCCGGCGCGGAAAAGCCGGCGCCGGGCGCATTCGCCTCGCCCGACGCGCTGCTGACGCCGTCCAACATCGCGCGCGCCGCGCACGACCCCGGCGTGCGCATCGAGCCGGCGTGGAAGGTGTCGCTGGTGTACGGCATGCCCTGCGCGGTCTACCACCAGTTCCCGGCCGCGTACTACCTGGCCGCACGCTTCGCCGACGATTTCGAGCAGGCGGTACTGCACGCGGTCAACGGCGGCGGCCAGAACCAGGCGCGCGCGATGCTGACCGGCGCGCTGGTCGGCGCGCTGGTCGGCGCCCGCGGCATCCCGCAGCGCTTCATCGACGGCCTGGCTGACCCGCCGCGCCGGCTCGAGCTGGCGCACGCGCTGGCCGCGCAGATCGAGCGCTGAGCTCGTCCGAGCGGGGGCTGGGCGCGCGTCAGCGCTACGGCGTGCGCGTGGTGTGGCGGTACAGCGTGCTGCGGTGCACGCCGAGCATGCGCGCGGCACGGCTGACGTTGCCGCCGCAGGCGCTCAGCGCGGCGTCGATCGCCGACGCCGTCAGGCTGCGCAGGTCCGCCGCGGCCGGGACGTGCACCACCGCGTCGTCGACGTCGGCGCCGCCGCGGCGCAACTCCTCCGGTAGATCGGCGCGCTCGATGCGGCCGTCGGGCGCCGCCAGGGCGGCCAGCGTCTGGCACACCGCGACCAACTGACGCCAGTTGCCGGGCCAGTCGTGCGCGAGCAGCGCGTCGCGCGCCTGCGGGCTGAGCCGGAAGCCGCGCCGCAGCAGCATGTCGCGCAGCAGCTCGTCGATGCGCGCGTGGCGGTCGGGCAGCGCGCGCAGCGCCGGCAGCTCGACCGTGAAATGCTGCAACCGGTAGTACAGGTCGGTGCGGAAGCTGCCTTCGGCGGCCATGGCGCCGAGCTTGCGGTGGGTCGCGCAGATCAGCGCGAAATCGACCGCCTGCGCGCGCCCTCCGCCCAGCGGCTTGACTTCGCGGTCCTGCAGCACGCGCAACAGCCGGGCCTGCAGCGACAGCGGCATGTCGCCGATCTCGTCGAGGAACAGCACGCCGCCGTCGGCTTCGCGCACCAGTCCGGCCTGGCCGCGCCGGCGCGCCCCGGTGAATGCGCCTTCCTCGTAGCCGAACAGCTCGGCCTCGATCAGCCCCTCGGGCACCGCGGCGCAGTTGACCGCGACGAACGGCCCCTTGGCGCGCAGGCTGGCGCGATGCACCTGGCGCGCGAACACCTCCTTGCCGACCCCCGACTCGCCGGTGATCAGGATCGGAATGTTCGAGTCGAGCACGCGCACCGCGCGTGCCAGCTGCGCATCGCGCGCGGCGTCGCCGATGATCGGCGGCACGCCCGGTGCTGCGTCTGGCGCCGCAGCGGGCGCGGCGAACGCCGACGCGTCGGGCGGCGCGGCGGCGCCGGCGACAGCGCCAGTCGCGGAGAGTGGCGTCGATGCCGCCTGGCGCGTCGCGGGCGCCGGCACCCAGCGCGCGCTCCAGCTGGCGTGACGTCCGGGTTGCAGCAGGTGCGCGCGCAGTTGCAGGCTCGAGTCGCCGGTGCTGGTCGGCAGCGCCGCGAACAGGTCCTCGACGTAGCGCTCACGCAGCTGGTCCAGCGTCATGCCGAGCACGCGCAGCGCAGCGCGGTTGGCGCCGACGACGATGCCGTCGCGCAGCCACAGCAGCGCCTCACGGTGGCTGCCGAGCAGCGCTGGTTCGTGTGCGAAGCGCAGGATCTCGGTGCCGGGCGAGCGCAGGTCGAGCGCGATGCGGTGTTCGATCATCTGCCCGGCCATTCGCACCAGCCCGACCGTGTGCGGCTGGATGCAACGCGGATCGCCGGACACGTCGAGCACCCCCATCACGCTGCCATCGGGGGCCAGCAAGGGCGTGCCGGTGCAACCCAGCGCAGCGTTGCGCTCGAGGTAGTGCTGCGAGCCGACGACGGTCACCGCGCAACCCTCGGTCAGTGCAGTGCCGATCGCGTTGGTGCCGCGGCTGCGCTCGGACCAGTCGACGCCCGGCATCAGCGCGACGCGCTGCGCCTTGCTCATGAACGCGTCCGATCCGGCGGCGTCGAGGATCATGCCCTCGGGGTCGGCCAGCAGCACGATCACGCGCGACGGCACCAGCGCCTCGGCCAGCGCCTCGAGTTCGGGCAGGGCGTGATGGCGCAGCCTCCCCTGCGCGTCGCGGCGCGAGAACAGCGCGTCGCGCGGCAGCGGCTCGGCGGCGCCGTCGAGCGCGTCGTTGGTGGCGATGCAGCGTTTCCAGCTGCGCCGGATCGGGTCGGGCACGAGCGCGCCGGGGTCGTCGCCGCGCTCGAAGAACAGGCGGCGCGCCAGCTGCAGTTGGTCGGCGCTGGGCTCGGCGTTGCGGGATGGGTTCAAGGCTTGTCTCCTGGCGGCTCGCGCGGCCGCTCGTTCGCTCGTCTGTCCCAGTGTCGCACTGTGTCGCAGGCTTGTCGACTGTCGCAGCCTGCGACAGTCGCGCTGTCGCGCGGCCACCGTCCGCAAGCCCGCGGCGCGCTCGGGTGAAACCCGTAATAGCTACGCAACCCATTGTTTTTGAGGGGAAATTTTCGGTGTCCGAGCAAAGTCTCAAGCTGGCACGAATCGTGTAAGAGCAGATCGCGACTGCACCCGTGCAGCTCGAGACAGCATTTTTTTCGATACGCAATAACTGCAAGGAGACTTTGATGGACATGCTCGAACCCGGCAAATTCGGTACCCCGGTTGCGTTCAAGAAGCGCTACGGCAACTTCATCGGCGGCAAATGGGTCGAACCCGCCAGCGGCCAGTATTTCGAGAACATCACCCCGGTGACCGGACGCGCCTTCTGCGAAGTGCCGCGCTCGAACGCCGAGGACATCGAGCGCGCGCTCGACGCCGCGCATGCGGCCAAGGCGGCGTGGGGACGCACCTCGCCGGCCGAGCGCGCCGGCATCCTGAACCGCATCGCCGATCGCATGGAAGCGAACCTGGCGGTGCTCGCCGCGGCCGAGACCTGGGACAACGGCAAGCCGATCCGCGAAACGACGGCCGCCGACATCCCGCTGGCGATCGACCACTTCCGCTATTTCGCCGGCTGCATCCGCGCGCAGGAAGGCACCGTCGCCGAAATCGATCACGAGACCTATGCCTACCATTTCCACGAGCCGCTCGGCGTGGTCGGCCAGATCATCCCGTGGAACTTCCCGATCCTGATGGCGGCCTGGAAGATCGCGCCGGCGCTGGCCGCCGGCAACTGCATCGTGCTCAAGCCCGCCGAGCAGACTCCGGTCAGCATCCTGGTGCTGATGGAAATGATCGAGGACCTGCTGCCGGCCGGCGTGCTCAACGTCGTCAACGGCTTCGGCCTGGAAGCGGGCAAGCCGCTGGCGTCGAACAAGCGCATCGCCAAGATCGCGTTCACCGGCGAGACCACGACCGGCCGCTTGATCATGCAGTACGCCAGCCAGAACATCATTCCGGTCACGCTCGAGCTCGGCGGCAAGTCGCCCAATGTGTTCTTCGAGGACGTGATGGCCAAGGACGACGGCTTCCTCGACAAGGCGGTCGAGGGCTTCGTGATGTTCGCGCTGAACCAGGGCGAAGTCTGCACCTGTCCGTCGCGCGCGCTGATCCAGGAATCGATCTACGACCGTTTCATGGAGCGCGTGCTCAAGCGCGTCGCGGCGATCAAGCAGGGCAACCCGCTCGACCCGCAGACCATGATCGGCGCGCAGGCGAGCAATGAACAGATGGAGAAGATCCTGTCCTACCTCGACATCGGCCGCCAGGAAGGTGCCAAGGTGCTGGCGGGTGGCGCGCGCGGCGAGCATGGCGGCGACCTCGCCGGCGGCTATTACGTGCAGCCGACGGTGTTCTTCGGCCACAACAAGATGCGCGTGTTCCAGGAGGAGATCTTCGGCCCGGTGGTGTCGGTGACGACCTTCAAGGACGAGGCCGAAGCGCTGGAAATCGCCAACGACACGCTGTACGGCCTCGGCTCGGGCGTGTGGACGCGCAATATGAACACCGCGTTCCGCATGGGCCGCGGCATCCAGGCCGGCCGTGTGTGGACCAACTGCTACCACGCCTACCCGGCGCATGCGGCGTTCGGCGGCTACAAGCAGTCGGGCATCGGGCGCGAGACGCACAAGATGATGCTCGACCACTACCAGCAGACCAAGAACCTGCTGGTCAGCTACAGCGAGAGCAAGCTGGGCTTCTTCTGACGCGGCGAGGCGCCGGGGCCACGCGGCCCCGGCGCCACGGAGACGACGATGACCGATCCTGTTCCGCTGCAAGTGACCGCGACGCCGGCCGCGCTCGCGCTGATCGAGCAGCTGCGCGCGACGCACGGCGAACTGATGTTCTACCAGTCGGGTGGTTGCTGCGACGGCAGCGCGCCGATGTGCTACGCCGCCGGCGAGTTCATGCTCGGCGACGCCGACCGGCTGCTGGGTCACATCGGCGGCATGCCGTTCTACATCAGCCAGGCGCAGTTCGAGTACTGGAAGCACACGCAGCTGATCATCGACGTGGTCGACGGACGCGGCGGCATGTTCTCGCTCGAGGGACCGACCGGGCGTCGCTTCCTGACCCGTTCGCGGCTCTACGACGACACCGAGTGGGCTGCGCTGCAGGCCGCCGGCCGCGTCTGAGCGCCGTCCCGTCCACCCCGGCCGCAGGAGGAGACCGAGCCACGATCCACGACCCACGCTTGCGCACTCTCTGAAAAACAATAGCTTCGCCACACGCCAGGCGAGGCATGCACATCCGCACATACCTCTGAAAATGGAGACAAGACCATGAGGCCTACCCGCCCATTCACTCGCCGCGCGCGTCACGCTGCGCTCGCCGCGCTCGGACTGACCCTGGCCGGCACCGCGCTGGCCGCCGATTACCCGGCCGTCACGCAGGCTCGGCTCGACGCCGCCGCGCACAGCACCGACTGGCTGACCTACTACCACGGCTACGGCGGCAAGAGCTTCTCGCCGGCCAAGCAGATCGACGCGGCCAACGCGAAGGACCTCAAGCTGGCGTGGTCGTACAAGTTCCCCGCGGACCTGACCCAGGGTTTCGAGGCCACGCCGATCGTCAACGGCAACTACATGTTCGTGACGACGCCGAAGGACCACGTCTACGCCTTCGACGCGACCTCGGGCAAGACCCTGTGGAACTACGACCCCGAGCTGAAGCCGATCGCCTTCAAGACGGTGTGCTGCGACGTCGTCAACCGCGGGGTCGCGGTGTATGGCAACGATGTGTTCGAGGCGCTGCTCGACGGTGACGTGGTCTCGCTCGACGCGAGCAGCGGCAAGGTCAACTGGCGCAAGCAACTGGTCGACCCGGGCGTCGGCTACGCGTTCTCGCTGGCGCCGCTGGCGGTCGACGGCAACGTCATCGTCGGCAACTCGGGCGGTGAATACGGCGCGCGCGGCTTCATCGAGGCGCTCAGCGCCAAGACCGGTGACGCGGTGTGGAAGCGCTACACGATTCCGTCCCCGCAGGAGAAGGGCGGCGACACCTGGCCCAAGGGCATGTACCAGCACGGTGGCGGCGCGAGCTGGATCACCGGCACCTACGACCCGGTGAAGAAGGAGCTGTACTGGGGCGTCGGCAACCCCGGCCCGTGGCTCGCCGAGCTGCGCCCCGGCAAGAACCTGTACAGCGATTCGGTGCTCGCGCTCAACGCCGGCAGCGGCGACATCAACTGGGCCTTCCAGTACACCCAGCACGATTCGTGGGACTACGACGGCGTCAACACCGCGATCCAGGCGCGCATCAAGTATCACGGCAAGGATTACGACGCGCTGATCCACGCCGACCGCAACGGCTACTTCATCGCGATCGACCGCGACACCGGCAAGCTGATCTACGCCAAGCCCTTCGTCAAGGCCACCTCAGTGCTCGGCTACGACAAGGACGGCAATTCGATCAACAACCCGAAGAAGTACCCGACGGTGGGCAAGACCATCAAGACCTGCCCCGAATTCCTCGGCGGCAAGAACTGGTGGTCGATGGCCTACGACCCGACGACCCATATCGCGGTCGTGCCGACGCTGCACGCGTGCGGCAGCTACAACGGCACCAAGGTCAGCTATATGCAGGGCCTGCCCTACCTGGGCGAGGGCTTCGGCATCGTTCCCGAGCCGGGCAGCAAGGGCTATGGTGAAGTGCAGGCGATCAATGTCGACACCGGCAAGAAGGTGTGGGGCCATTGGAGCCGCATGCCGTGGAATGGCGGCGTGACCGCGACCGCCGGCGGTGTGGCCTTCTCGGGTTCGCTGCAAGGGCATCTGTACGCCTTCGACACCCGCACCGGCAAGGTGCTCTGGAAGAGCCCGAAACTGGCCAGCGGCATCGTGGCGCAACCGGCGGTGTTCGAGGTCAAGGGCAAGGAGTATGTCGCGATCCTGGCCGGCTATGGCGGCGCCAACCCGATCTGGGGCGGTCCGATGGCCACGATGACCAAGGACGTTCCGCGCGGCGGCACGCTCTACGTGTTCGCGCTCTGATCGCGCGCACGCTTTTCCTGTAACTCGCTTCCGCAGCACGGCTGGCGCGCCTGGCGCGCCAGCCGGTGGGGCAACGCGCTCCGCGCGGCCCCCCCCCTCTTTTTCCAGGCAGGCCCAAGATGAAGTACCGCAATCTCCTCCTGGCCGGCGCCGTCGCGCTCGCCGCCACCTCCGCGCAGGCCCGCGAAGTGCGCCTGTGCCTGTTTCCGCACAGCGCGACGCGCGGCGTCGACACCGCGGTGGCGCGCGCCGTGTTCAGCCGCATGGCGCTGTCCTACCACGTGGTCGACCTCGGCCATGCGCTCGGTGACGGCGCACTGGCCCAGCCCGCGCTGGCCCGACTGCTGGCGTCGCGCTGCGACCTGTTCGCCGGCATTCCGACCGCGGCCGGCGCGCGCCCGAGCGGCGCAGTGGTCGCCACGCAGCCTTACGCGGCGTTTGATTTCGTCGAATTCGCGCTGCCCGGCGCGGCCTCCGGCGGCGCGGTCGCGGTGGCCTACCGCACGCCGGCGCAGCTGATCGCGGCCGAGTCCAAAGTGCCCGACTTCGACGTCGAGAACACGCCGGACGCGGTGATCCGCGCCGTCGCCGAGCGTCGCGTGCCGCACGGCATCGCCTGGGCGCCGAGCCTGCTCGCCTACCAGCGCGCGCATCCCGGCGTGCACTTCACGCAGCAGGCGACCCACTCGCGCTTCTCCACATGGCAGCTGCGCTTCGTCGGCGCGGCGCGCGAGAAGGCGCTGGTCGGGCGTATCTCGCACACCATCGGCGCGTTGCGCCGCAGCGGCGAACTGCAGCGGCTGACCGCGCCCGCCGCGGCGCAGGGCACGGCCGATCGCGCCCCGGGCGGCGCGGCGCCACAACGCACCGCGTTCCATCCGCGGCCGGGCTGGGGCTTCGTGCGCGTTGCCGCCACGCCGACCGCGCAGTTCGCGGCCGCGCAGGTCGGACCCGGGCGCAAGGTGTACGCCGCCGAATGCGCGCGCTGCCATGGCGACAAGTTGGAGGGGCGCACCGCGCCGGCCCTGGTCGGACCCGGCTTCGCCCCTTCGAGCAACTCGACGATGACCGTGGGCGGAATCTTCCAGTACGTGACGACCAATATGCCGGCGGACAAGCCCGGGCAGCTGAAGGCCGCACAGTACGTCGACGTGATGGCCTTCCTGCTGCACGCCAACGGCTATGCGCCTTCGGGCAAGGCGATGACCGCCGACGCCGCGGGCAACGACACCACGGCCTTTGATTCCTTCGTCAAATGAGCACGCGCCCGCTTCGCCCGTGGCCGCTGCTGCTGGCATTGACGGCGCCGGCGACCGCGGTCGCGGCGGCGGCGCCGGTCGCGCTGGGCACCGTCACCGTGCAGGGCATGAGCTACGCCGGCGGCGCCCTGCCGTCGGCGGTCAGCGTGCTGGGCGGCGGCGCGCTGACCGCGCAGCAGCCGCGCATCAACCTGTCGGAAACGCTCAACCGGATTCCGGGCCTGATCGTCAACAATCGCCAGGACTACGCGCAGGACATGCAAATGTCGATCCGGGGCTTCGGCGCCGACTCTCCGTTCGGCGTGCAGGGGCTGCAGCTCGAGCTCGACGGCATTCCGCTGACGATGCCCGACGGCCAGGCGCAGTCGCAGATCATCGACTTGCCGATGCTCGGCGGTGTCAAGGTCATCAAGGGGCCTTTCGTCGCCCTGTACGGCAACGCGGCCGGCGGCGTGCTGCAGGCGTGGACGCGTGACGCGCCGCGCCGACCCGAAGCGACGCTGAGCAACTGGTTCGGCGCCTGGGGCACGCGTCAGACGGTACTCAGCGGCGGGGCACGTGCCGGCGCCTGGAGCGGCGTGGCCGGCGTCACCGACATGCGTACCGGCGGCTGGCGCGAGCACAGCCAGGCCACGCGGCGCCAGCTCGACGCGGTGCTGCGCCGCGACGACGGCGGCGCCGACCGCTACAGCGTCGTGCTCAACGCGCTGAACCAGGACGCGCAGGATCCCGGCGGGCTCACGCGCGACGAGCTGCAGCGCGACCCGGCCGCAGTCGACCCCTCGGTCCTGAAGTACGACGCGCGCAAGACCGCGCGCAACCGTCAGCTCGGCGTGGCCTGGCACCACCGCTTCGACGCGGCCGACGCGATGCGTCTGTCGGTGTACGACGGCACGCGCCGCGTGGTGCAGTTCCTGCCCTTCAGCGGCAGCTTCGGCTACTCGGCCGGAGGCGTCGTCGACTTGCGCGACGCGTTCGGCGGCACGCGCGCGCAGTTCACTCATGCCGGCGAACTTGCGGCGCGCCGCTACCGCGTCGCGGCCGGCCTCGATTACGGACGCGAGAACGAGTGGCGCAAGGGCTGGGTCAACGACTTCGGCACGCAGACGACGCTGCGCAACGACCAGTACAACACCGTCGACAACTTCGCCCAGTACGTACAGGCGCACTGGCAGCTGAGCCCGCGCGTGGCGCTCAGCGCCGGCGTGCGCCACGACATCGTGCGTTTCGACTCGAGCACGGCCAGCGACGCGCCGTTCGACGCCGGGGCGCGCGGCGGCGCCAGCTACGGCAGCACCGATCCGGTGGTCGGCGTGCTGTGGCAGCTCGACGCGGGCGACCGCGTCTACGCCGACTACGGCCACGGTTTCGTCACGCCGACCGCCTACCAGCTGGCGTATCGACCCGACGGCGCGCCGGGGCTGAACTTCGCGCTGCAGCCCATGCATCTGCGCAGTGCGGAAGTCGGCTGGCGGCGCGACGCCGGCGCGTTGCGCCTCGACGCGTCGGTCTACCACGTCGATACCGACAACCAGATCGTCGTGTACGCATCGAGCGGCGGCCGCACCAGCTACGTCAATGCCGGCAACACGCGGCGCTGGGGCCTCGACCTCGGTGTCCATGCCGACCTGCCTGCCGATCTGCGCGCGCGCTTCGCCTACAGCTTGATCGACGTGCGCTTCGTCGGGGGGCCCTACGACGGCGGCACGATGCCGGGGGTGCCGCGCCAGCAGCTCGACAGCGCGCTGAGCTGGCGGCCGCGGCGACTGCCCGGCTTCAGCACGACGCTGGACTGGCTGGTGCGCAGTCGCGTCTACGTCGACGCACAAAACAGCGCCGCGGCCCAGGGTTGGGGCGTGCTGAACTGGTCGGTGGGCTCGACCCAGCGGCGCGGGCGCTGGACCCTGAAGGAATACCTGAGGGTCGACAACCTGCTCGATCGCAACTATGTCGGTGCGGTCGTCGTCGGCGACACCAACGGCCGCTATTACGAGGCCGCGCCGGGGCGCAACGCCGGCGTCGGCGTCGAGCTGACACGGGGGTTCTGACCGCCCCCAGGGCCGGGCTGCGCCCGGCCCGTTCCACGTCGCAGCCTGCAGGCTGCTCGGATTCGGCGGGCGCGCGAACACGCGCAGGCGTGTTCGCTGGTCCTGCCTCATCCCCCGAGGGGGCTCAAGCAGGCTTGGGGCGGCCCGGCGCCTGCTTGGGAGCCCGGGCGTCGCACGCCGCGCTCAGCCCGAGCTTGCTGCGTCGCCATAGCAGATCCTGTGGCGTGCGCGCCCATTCCTCGCGCCGCAGATAGGCGACCTCGGCGGCGTACAGGCCGGGGCGCACCTCGGCGCCGAGGTCGGCCAGACAGCGCGCCGGGCGCAGCCGGGCGTCGCGCAGCACGCGCTCGGCGCGGGTGCCGTACGCGCGCGCGTAGCGCCGGGCCAGTTCGGGCGGCAGCCAGGGCCAGCGCGCCTGCAGCGCGTCGATGAAGCGCGTCAGCGCGAGGTCGGCGCGCGCGCATGGACCGATCCAGCGCTCGAGGTCGCCGCCGGGCAGCGTCGCCGCCGCGGTCCAGCGCCGCGCGTCGATCCGCAGCGCGGCGCAGACGCGGTCGGCGGCGTGCTCGGCGAGCAGCCGGAATGTCGTCAGCTTGCCACCCCAGACCTCGAGCAGCGGCGCGCCGTGCGTGTCGAGCTCGAGTGCGAAATCGCGCGACGCGGCGCCGGCGCTGCCGCGGCGCGGCGCATGCAGCGGGCGCACGCCGGCGTAGCGCCAGATCACTTCGGACGGTTGCGGCGGTGCGCGCAGGTGCAGGGCGAGCTCGCGACACAGGTAGTCCACCTCGGCGTCGCTGCAGCCCTGCTCGAGTGCGTCGTCGCCGACGTCGACTTCAGTCGTTCCCAGCAGCGTGAAGTCGTGCTCGAACGGGATCGCGAACAGCACGCGGCCGTCGCTGCCTTGCAGCAGGTAGGCGTCGTCGCCCCCCAGCCGGCGCGGCACGACGATGTGGCTGCCGCGCACCAGGCGCAGCGGTGCGGCGCGCTCGCGACCGAGCACCTCGCGCGCGAAGCGACCGGCCCATGGTCCGCAGGCGTTGACCAGCGCGTGCGCGTCGACCGTCCATTCGTGGCGCGCGTCGCGCAGCGTCAGGCGCCACTGCGCGCGGCCGCGTGCCGCGGCCACGCAGGCGGTGCGCGGCAGCACGACAGCGCCGCGTGCTGCGGCGTCGATCGCGCAGCTCACGACCAGCCTGGCGTCGTCGGTGCGCGCGTCGTAATAGGCGTGCGCATGGTCGTAGCGCGGCGCCAGCGCGTCGTCGTGCAAGCGCAGTGCAGCGCTGCGCGGCAGGCTGGAGCCGTGCGCCAGCGCGTCGTACAGGCGCAGCCCGGCGGCGACCAGCCAGCGCGGTCGCGCACCGTGCGGTGGGTGCGGCAGCACGAAGCGCTGCGGTTGCACCAGGTGCGGCGCGGCGCGCAGCAGCCGCTCGCGCTCGCCGAGCGCCGCGCGCACCAGCGCGAACTCGAAATGCTCGAGGTAGCGCAGGCCGCCGTGGATCAGTTTGGTCGACGCCGACGAGGTGTGCGCGGCGAGGTCGTCGCGCTCGCACAGCAGCACGCGCAGGCCGCGCCCGGCGAGGTCGCGTGCGATGCCGGCGCCGTTGATGCCGCCGCCGATCACCGCGACGTCGAAGGCCGCGTGCGCGGCGGGTTGCCGATTCACTAACATGAACGCATCGTCTCACGCCGCGCGCTGTCGCGTGCGGCCCCAGGGCCCTGACCGACCACGATGAAAGCGATCGCCGAGCAGATTTTCTCCGATGAACATCGCTTGACCACGCGCAAGCGCGCCGCGCTCGTGCTGCGCGAGATCTGCGAGCAGCATGAACGCGTCGCATTGCTGCCCGACGGGGCCGAGCGCGACCTGAGCTCGATCCTGATCGCGGTCGACGAGACCGAGGACTGGATCGTGCTGGACATGCCGATGCCGCCGGTCGATCCGGCTGCGCTGCTCGCGATGCAGCCCCTGATGGGGGTCGTGCGCTACGCCGGCATCTACGTCGGTTTCCAGACCGACGCGCTCGCGGTGATCGACTGGCGCGGCGCGCCGGCGCTGAAGTCGCGCTTTCCCAGCCACGTCTATTTCCTGCAGCGCCGTCAGTATTACCGCGTGCCCGTGGGCGCCGACGACGTCGGCCCGGTCGGCTTGCTGCGGCTGGGCGCGGCCGAGGTCGTCGGCCGCTGCCACGACCTCAGCGCCGGCGGCATGCGCCTGCTCGCGCAGCCCGGCCACGGCGAATTCCCGCTGCGCGACGGTGAGGTGCTGGCTTCGGTGCAGTTCACGCTCAAGGGCGTCGAGTTGCAGGCGCAGGGGCGCGTGCAGCATCTGGACGAGCCGGTGCGTCGCGTCGACGGCAGCGTCGTGGTGCCGATCGGCGTGGAGTTCACGCAGAAGAGCGCGGCGTTCGAAGCGACGGTGTCGCGTTACGTGCAAGCGCGCGACCGCGAAATGCTCGCCGGGCGCTGAGGCGCCAGGTCGCCGTAGTCGACCGCGCTGCGCAGCCAGGCCGCGGCCTGCGCGTCGGTGTCGACCGCGCCGTGGCGCAGCAGTTGCGCCAGCCGCAGCCGGGCCAGATGACAACCCTGTTCGGCGGCGCGGCGCAGCCACAGCACCGCATGCTCGCGACTGCCGGGCACGCCGCAGCCGCGCTCGTACAGCAGGCCGAGGCGGTATTGCGCGGGGCCGCAA
Source organism: Pseudomonadota bacterium (assembly GCA_021825505.1). Lineage (GTDB taxonomy): Bacteria > Pseudomonadota > Gammaproteobacteria > Burkholderiales > Burkholderiaceae_C > Thiomonas_A. Next base: position 2,094 of record JAKAHP010000008.1, on the reverse strand, counting down.
TCCTGGTGCGCGGCGCGCTCGAACCATTGCGCGGCGGCGCCGGTGTCGCGCGCGACGCCGAGTCCGCGTTCGTGCAGGTCGCCGAGGTGGTACTGCGCCAGGGCATGGCCTTGCGCGGCTGCGGCAGCCAGCCAGCGCGCGGCCTGCGCCGGATCGCGCGCCACGCCCTGGCCGGTCTTGTACAGCAGCCCCAGCGCGGCCTGCGCCCGGCCGTGACCCTGCTCGGCGGCGCGCGCGTACCAACGCGCCGCGGCCGCTCGGTCCTGGTGCACGCCGTAGCCGTGGCGGTGCATCGCACCAAGGTGGAATTGCGCGGCGGCGCTGCCGCGGCGCGCCGCGGCGTGCAGCCAGCGCACGGCACGCGCATGCTGCGCCTGAGCCTTGCAGCGCAGACCGCGCGCCAGCGCCTTGGCGCAGCGCGTATCGACGGTGCCCGGCGGCGGCGTTTTCGTCACGGCATGCATGGTGGACCTCGCGCAGTTTCAGGGGCGGCTTCGGTGTATCTCTCGCAAGTGGCGTGCCAGCCGGCGTGCCCGTCGGCCTGCTGGCGGTGCACAGCGTGTGCCGCGCGGCCGGCCGAGCCACACCGGGGAAGCTCCATTCTGTATCCAGGCGATCGGATGCGGGTGATAGACCTCGTGGATCGTGATGTTTATATCGTGTTCATGCTATGTCAGGCACAGGCACAATAGGCCGATGCTTCCGTGTTATGTACTGCTCGACCTGGAGACAACAGGCGGAAATCCGGTCGAAGATCGCATCACCGAAATTGCTGCGATTCGCGTCGAAAACGGTGAAATTGTCGATCGATGGCAGTCGTTGGTCGATCCGCAACGTCCGATTCCGCCCTTCGTGCAAGGTCTGACGGGCATCAATTCGGCGATGGTGAGCGCCGCCCCGCGGGTCGAGACGCTGCTGCCCCGTCTGTTCGACATGCTCGACGGCGCCGTGCTGGTCGCACACAACGCGCGTTTTGACCACGGTTTCCTGAAGAACGCCGCAGCGCGCGCCGGCCTCGAACTTCGCGTGCGCACGCTGTGCACGGTCAGGCTGGCGCGGCGCCTTTATCCGCAGGCGCGCAGCCACGGCCTCGACGCCCTGCTGCACCGGCACGGTCTGGCGGCGCCGGCGGCGCGGCATCGTGCGATGGGGGACGTCGAAGCGCTGCGCGCATGGTTGGCGGCGGCCGCGGCCGAGCTCGGCGCGGACGCGTTGCGCGAGGCGGCCGCGGCGCTGCTGCGCAGCGGCTCGAGTCTGCCGCCGCAGCTGGAGACGACGCCCGAGGCGTTGCCGCAAGGCCCTGGCGTCTACCTGTTCCACGGCGACGGCGCGATTGCGCTGTACATCGGCAAGGCCGTGAACTTGCGCCGCCGCGTGCTGCAACACTTCCAGTCGGACCACGCCGATGCGCGCGAGATGCGCATGGCGCAGCAGCTGCGGCGCATCGAGTGCATCGAGACGGTCGGCGAATTCGGCGCCTTGCTGCTGGAGGCGCGCCTGGTCAAGCAGTGGCAGCCGCTGTACAACCGGCAGTTGCGCCGCAGCGGGCAACTGTGCAGCTGGCAACTGGCCGACGACGCTGCCGCGCATCCGCAGCTGCGCCTGGTGCGCGGCACCGCCGACGCCGCTGGCGCGGAGCTCTACGGGGTGTACCGCAGCCGCCGGCAGGCGCTCGAGACGCTGCGTGAAATCGCCGAGCGCGACGCGCTGTGTCTGCGCGCGCTGGGCCTGGAGTCGGGCAGCGGGCGCTGTTTCGCGCATCAGCTCGGTCGCTGCCGCGGCGTGTGCTGCGGCGGCGAGAGCGCCGCGCAGCACCTGACACGCCTGCGCGCGGCGCTGGCCGCGCAGCGGCTGCAGACCTGGCCCTGGCGCGGCGCGATCGCGCTGCGCGAGCGCGGCGAAGGCGGCAGCGAGCTGCACGTGTTCGACGACTGGCGCCACCTCGGCAGCGCGCGCGACGAAGCCGGCGCGCACGCGCTGCTCGCGGCGCGCCGGCCGCTGGCCTTCGACCTCGATACCTACCGGCTGCTGCTGGCGCGGCTGCGCGCCACGCCCGAGGTAGTGACGCTGGGCTGAGCGCGCCTCAGCGCGGCG
>JAKAHP010000189.1 GCA_021825505.1 Pseudomonadota bacterium | reverse complement strand
CGGCATCACGCGCCTCGGCGCGCGCATCGTCACGCGCCTGGTCGCGCGCTTCGTCGCGATGCATGCTCAGTGCGCTCCGCCGGCGCGGCGCGCCCCCGGCGCCGCCGCGCGCGGCGCTGCGGACACACCGCCGGAGGACGCCGCGCGCGCCTGCACGACGCGCACCTGCGCGCCGTCGTGCAGCCGGTCGAGGCCGTCGGTGACGACCTGCTCGCCGGCGCTCAGACCGGCGGTGATCTGCGTCATGCCGGCGTCGGCCGCGCCGGTGGCGACGCGGCGCAGCGCCACCTTGCCGCCGGCGCCGATCACATAGACGTAGGTGCCCGGCGCGCCGACCGCCACCGCGGTGGTCGGCACGACGATGGCCCCCTGAACCGTGCGCAGCAGCACGCGCATGTCGACGAACTGGTTCGGATACAGCGCGAGGTCGCGGTTGGCGAACTCGGCGCGCAGCATCAGCGTGCCGGTCGACGTGTCGATGCGGTTGTCGGCCGCGTACAGGGTACCGGCGGCCAGCTCCCGGGTGCGCGTCGAATCCCAGGCCTGCACGACCGGATGCCGGCCGGCGCGCAACTCCGCGAGCACGCCCTGCACCTGCTGCTGCGGCAGCGAGAACGCGACGTCGATCGGCTGCACCTGTGCGATCACCGCGACCGGCGTGGTGCCGCCGGTCGACGTCGCGCTCGTGCTCGTGCCCGCACTCGCGCCGGCCGCGCCGATCGCCCCGTTGGTCGACACCATATTGCCGGCGTCGACCGGGCGCAGTCCGGCCAGCCCGGCCACCGGCGCGGTGATGCGCGTCCAGCTCAGCTGCAGCGCGGCGTTGTCCACCGCGGCCTGGTCGGCCTGCACCAATGCGGCCAGCTGCGCGACCGTGGCGCGCTGGTCGGCGACCTGCTGCGCGGCGATCGAGTTCTGCGCCAGCAGCGTCTCGTAGCGCGCCAGATCGTCGCGCGCCCCGGCCAGCTGCGCGCGCGCCTGCGCGGCCTGCGCGCGCGCCTGCTCCAGCGCGATGCGCAGCGGCGCCGGATCGATCGTCGCCAGCAGCTGGCCGCGCCGCACCAGTTGCCCCGGCCGGTAGTCGACGCTTTGCAGCAGGCCGCCGACGCGCGGCATCACATTGACCAGCGCGCGTGGCGTGACCGTGCCCAGCGCGCCCAGCCACACCGGCAGGTTCTCGCGCCGCACCACTGCCGCGGTCACCGGCTGCGGCGGCGCCGCGCGCATGCCCGGGCGCGGGGCGCGCTGCGCGTGGCCGACGACGGCGTGGCCGAGCAGCGCGACGACGAGCAACGCGCCCAGCGGCCACAGGCGGGGCAACAGACGACGGATGGCGTAGGGTTGAGCGGCGGGCATGGGCACGGGGAGGAAGATGACAGGTGACGCGTCGGAAACCGGGCGCGGCCATATTGCCCGAGGTCGATGTCGGCCCGATGTGGGTCGGATGTCGAACTGTTGCTGCCGCTGTCGGCCCACCTGTATTCTCCCTCAAGCACTTCACCGGAGGTAACCGTGCCCGACGCCACCCCATCCACGCCCGCGGCGCTGCCCGCCGCGCTGCACGATGCGCTCGCCGCGCGCTTCGGAGCGGCGTTCAGCACGGCGCGCGCCGTGTGCGAGCAGCACGGGCGCGACGAGTCGCCGTTCGACGCGGCCCCGCCCCAGGGCGTCGTGTTCTGCACGTCGACCGCCGACGTCGCCGATGCGGTGGCGCTGTGCGCCGCGCATGCCGTGCCGGTGATCGCCTACGGCGCCGGCTCCTCGCTCGAAGGTCACCTGCTCGCGGTGCATGGCGGCATCACGCTCGACCTGGCGCGCATGAACCAGGTGCTCGACATCGCCGCGGAGGACATGCTGGCCACGGTGCAGGCCGGGGTCACGCGCCTGCAGCTCAACGACGAGCTGCGTCACAGCGGCCTGTTCTTCCCGATCGACCCCGGCGCCGACGCGACGCTGGGCGGCATGAGCGCCACGCGCGCCAGCGGCACCAACGCGGTGCGCTACGGCACCATGCGCGACAACGTGCTGGCGCTGACCGTGGTGCTGGCCGATGGCCGCGTCGTGCGCACCGGCACGCGCGCGCGCAAGAGCAGCGCCGGCTACGACCTGACGCGGCTGTTCGTCGGCAGCGAGGGGACGCTGGGCATCGTCACCGAGGTCACCGTCAGGCTGCATCCGCAGCCGGCCGCGGTCGCCGCCGCGGTGTGCTCCTTCCCCGACGTCGCGGCCGCGGTCGACTGCACGATCGCGCTGATCCAGGCGGCGATCCCGATCGCGCGCTGCGAATTGATGGATGCGCACGCGGTGCGCGCGGTCAACGCCCACGACCACCTCGGCCTGCCCGAGCAGCCCCTGCTGCTGATGGAATTCCACGGTTCGGCAGCCGGCGTGCGCGAACAGGCGCAAAGCGTGCAGGCGCTCGCCGCCGAGCACGGCGGCTCGGATTTCGCGTGGGCCGACACCCCGGAGGAACGCAGCCGACTGTGGAAGGCGCGCCACCACGCCTACCTGTCGGCCTTGCAGACCCGCCCGGGCTGCCGCTGCGTGACCACCGACGCCTGCGTGCCGATCTCGCGGCTGGCCGAGTCGATCAACGCCACCGTGGCCGAAGCCGACGCCAGCGGCCTGCCTTATTTCATCGTCGGCCACGTCGGCGACGGCAATTTCCACGTCGGCTACCTGATCGATCCGACGCAGCCCGCCGAGCGCGAACTCGCTGAAGCGCTCAATGCGCAACTGGTACGGCGCGCGCTCGCGCTGGGCGGCACCTGCAGCGGCGAGCACGGCGTCGGTCTGCACAAGCAGCAATTCCTGCGCGAGGAGGCGGGCGACGATGCGATCGAGCTGATGCGCGCGATCAAGCAGGCGCTGGATCCTCTACAGATCCTTAACCCAGGCAAGATTTTCGTCTAATCAATAGCGATTTGCCCTTTTATCGTCGATAACGCGCAGCTAAATACCCCAGACGCGGCAGGGACCCGCTGGACATCGCAACGCGCTTGCGCCAGACTGCGGCCCATGCTCGTGAGCTGCACCGTCCAGGCTTGGCTGCGCTGCCGCGCCGACGCCGCGTTCGACCTGACCTTCGATGCGCAGCGCTTCCCGGCGCTGTTTCGTGGATTCGGGCTGATCCAGCCGATCCGCGCGGTTTCTCCGCGCGGGGCGAACCTGCGCCGCATCGAAATGCGCGGCGGCACCAGCTTCGACGAATGGGTGACCTCGGCGCAGCGTCCGCGGCACGGCCCGGGCTGGCACGCCTATGTATTGCACGACCTGCAGGCCCCGCTGCGCTGGCTGCTGCGCGGCGCCGACGCCTGCTGGACCTTCGCTCCCGACGGTGACGGCTGCCGTGTCAGCTGGCGCTACGCGTTCGCGCCGCGCTCGCGCTGGGCCACGCCGCTGGCGGCGGCCTTGCTGCACGCGCAGATGCGCCCGGCGATGCGGCGTTGCCTGCACGCCATCGAAGTCGAACTCGCGCAACGGCAGAACTTCTGAACCACGGCGTGCCGCGATGAGCCAGAGCAGCAACTTCATCCTCCTGGGCCTGGCCCCGGTCTTTCTCGGCTGCATCGCGCTCGAAGCGTGGTATCTGAGGCGCCGCGCGATCCGCAGCTACAGCTGGGCCGACGTCGGCTCGAACGCGACGCTGGCGCTGATGCAGCAGGCCGGCAGTCTGCTCGTCGCCGCACCGCTGTTGCTGCTGATGCAACGCGTCCACGCCCACCGCCTGTTCGACCTGCCACCGGCCTGGCCGACGCTGGCCTTGCTGGTCGTCACGCAGGATCTGGCCTATTACTGGCAGCACCGTGCCAGCCACCGCATCCGCTGGATGTGGGCCTCGCATGTGACGCACCACTCGTCATCGCGGCTGAATCTGTCGACCGCGTTCCGCCAGAGCCTGACCTACCCGGTGTCCGGCGTCTGGCTGTTCAGTCTGCCGCTGGTGTGGATCGGCTTCACGCCGACGCAGGTGGTCGCGATGGGCGCGCTGAACCTGGCCTATCAATTCTTCGTGCACACCGAGGTGGTAGGCCACCTGGGCTGGCTCGAGGCGGTGATGAACACACCGTCGCACCACCGCGTGCACCATGCCAGCAACGACGGCTACCTCGATCGCAACTACGCCGGCATCTTCATCGTCTGGGACCGCCTGTTCGGCACCTTCACGCCCGAGCGAGAGCGCTGCGTCTATGGCCTCGTGCACCCGCTGCACAGCCACAACCCCTTGTGGTTGACCTTCCACGAATGGATCGCGATGGGGCGCGACGCCGGCCACGCACGCGGCGTGCGCAGCCGACTGCTGCAGCTGTTCGGGCCACCCGAGCGCGCGCTGGGCAGCGCGGCGCCGACTGATGCGCCGGCCGCGGCGGAACAAACGCCGCTGAGCGCGCGCTGACACGCGCCCCCGCGCCCGCTCGACACCCGGTCAGCTCGGCGTCGGCGCGGGCTGATAGAGTTGCAGCCGTCGCCGCCGACTGCCCGTACCGATGTCGCCATCGTCCGCCCCAGAGGCCCCGCGCCCGCGCCGCGCGGGTTGGCGGCGCGCTGGGCTGGCGCTGATCGCGCTGGCCCTGCTCGCGCTCGATGCCTGGGCCGCACCCCATGCGCACGGCGCCGGCTGGCGCGCCGCACGCGATCTGCTGCTGCTGGCGGCGCTGCCCACCGCAATGCTGCTGAGCGCGACGCGACGCGCGCGCCCGCCCACGCCGGACACCCCGGTGGCGTCGCCGCCGCCCGACGCGACACTCGATGGATTGACCGGGCTGCCGCAGCGCGAAGCCTTTGAAGCCGCGCTGGGCGCCGCCGGAGCGCAGCTCGCCAGCGGCAGCCAACTCGCGGTGCTGGCGCTCGACCTGTACCAGTTCGGCGCCTTCAATCAGCGCTGGGGTCAGGCCTGCGGCGACGCGCTGCTGCGCGAACTGGCCACCCGTCTGGGCGCGCTGCCCGGGCATCCGCTGCTGGCGCGGGTCGGCGCCGATTCGTTCGCGCTGGCCTGGGCCGGCCTCGAAACGCCTGAGGTCGAGGCGCGCATGACCCAGGTGCTGGGCACGCTGAAGGCGCCATTCCGGATCGCCGGCCAGGCCCATGCGCTCACCGGTGCGCTCGGCGTCGCGCTGTATCCGGCCGACACCGCGCAGGTGGAGGCGCTGCTCGGCCTGGCCGAGGCCGCGCTGTTCAACCGCGCGCAGCGGCTGCTCGGCGACGTCACCACCGAGCTCGACCCCTACGGCACGCTCAGCGCCGAGCTGATGCGCTGGGCCGGTCGCTTCCTGCGCCGCCGCGGTGCCCATCTGGCCGAGGCGTTCTATGCGCGGCTGCGCACCGACGCGGCGAGCCGGCGCGTGCTCGAGCTGCTGGGCGACGAGGGCGCCGCGCACCTGCAGCGCAAGCAGGAAAGCTATCTGCTGCAATTGCTCGGCCCCGAGCTGGACCCCGCATGGCACGCGCAGCGGGCCGCCCACCTCGGCCATCTGCACGCGATGCTCGGTGTGCCGGCGCGCGCGCTGGTGGCCGCGACCAGCTGGTACCAGATGACGCTGACCGATCTGTGCCAGCGCATACCGGGGCGCCTGAGCCAGCGCCAGCTGCTGGTGCGAACCATCAGCCGCCGCCTCGAAATCGACCTGACCCTGCAGACGGAGGCGGCACAGGCGCTGCAGCTCGACCTGCAAAAGCGCCTGCAGCAGCTCGCGGTGGCGCTGCGCGGGGCGCAGCGTTGGGCCGAGGTGATGGACGCGACGCTGGAGATGATTCGCCAGTGGCCTTTCCTCGGCTTCTGCGCGGTCTACGCGCAGGACGCGCACGGCCAGTTCGTGCTCGAGGCGCGCACCTCGGGCTACGACGCCATCGCC
>JAKAHP010000188.1 GCA_021825505.1 Pseudomonadota bacterium | reverse complement strand
CACCTCGAGCACCAGCAAGACGGTGATCGTGGCGCGCAGCGCGCGCGCCGGCCACGACGTCGACTACCTGTTCGGCCAGGTCTCGATCGACACCGACTTCGTCGACTGGAGCGGCAACTGCGGCAACCTGTCGGCCGCGGTCGGCCCGTTCGCGATCGCCTCCGGGCTGGTCGACGGCGTGCCGCGCGACGGCGTCGCGACGGTGCGCATCTGGCAGGCCAACATCGGCAAGACCATCGTCGCCCATGTGCCGATGCGCGACGGCCAGGTGCAGGAGACCGGCGACTTCGAACTCGACGGCGTCACCTTTCCCGCCGCCGAGGTCGAGCTCGAGTTCGTCGACCCGTCGGCCGACGAGGAGGGCGGGGGCGGTGCGATGTTCCCGACCGGCCAGGTGGTCGACGTGCTCGAGGTGCCCGGGGTGGGCAGCCTGCGCGCCACGCTGATCAACGCCGGCATCCCGACCATCTTCCTCGACGCCGCCGAGCTCGGCTACTCCGGCACCGAGCTGCAGGACGCGATCAACGGCGACGCCGCCGCGCTCAAGCGCTTCGAGACGATACGCGCCTGGGGCGCGGTGCGCATGGGGCTGATCGAGCGCGTCGAGGACGCCGCGACGCGCCAGCACACGCCCAAGGTGGCGTTCGTCGCGCCGCCCGCCGACTATGTCGCCTCCAGCGGCAAGTCGGTGCGCGCCGCCGACATCGACCTGCTGGTGCGTGCTATGTCGATGGGCAAGCTGCACCACGCGATGATGGGGACCGCGGCGGTGGCGATCGGCGCGGCCGCGGCCATCCCCGGCACGCTGGTCAACCTGGCCGCCGGGGGCGGTGAGCGCGGCAGCGTGCGCTTCGGCCACCCGTCGGGCAGCTTGCGCGTCGGCGCCGAGGCGCGCTGCGACGACGGCCAGTGGCGCGTGACCAAGGCGGTGATGAGCCGCAGCGCACGGGTGCTGATGGAAGGTTGGGTGCGCATCCCCGGCGACGCGTTCTGACCCCCCGAGGGGGTTCAAGCAGGCTTGGGGCGGCCCGGCGCCTGCTTGGGACGGCCCGGCGCCTGCTTGGGACGGCCCCCAGGGCCGGGCTGCGCCCGGCCTGTCCGCGCTTGACCCGGCGCGCGCGGCCGGCGATGATGCCCCGCATGCACCCGAACGACAAGGCGGCATGCCGGCGGCGCGGCGCGCACGGCCGGGCATCGGTGACAGGATGACCGAGACCGATTCCGACGACGAGCTCTATCTGTCGACCGCCGCGCCGAGTGCGACGCAGCAGCGCCTTGCGCTGCTCGTGTTCGGCGCGTCGCTGGCGCTGTTCGTGCTGGTGGCGCCTTTCGCACGGGTGCAGCTCGCCGGTGAGCCGGCGTTCCTGCCCGGGGTGCAATCGGCCTATGTCGTGGTCGCGGCCACCGCCGCGGCGCTGCTGTTCGGCCAGTACCTGATGCGTCCGAGCGTGGCGATGCTGGCGCTGGTGGCCGGCTATGCGTTCGCCGCGCTGATGGGGGCGCTGCACACCCTCGAATTTCCGGCGCTGTTCGCCCCAGACGGTCTGTTCGGCAACGCCTTCGAGGGCACCGCCTGGCTCTATTTCCTGTGGCACGGCGGCTACGCCCTGTTCATGCTGGCCTACGCCCGCCTCGCGCGCGCGCCGGCATCACGCCTGCCCCACGCGCGTGCGCGCACCCTGGCCTGGCTCGGGCTCGGTGTCGGCGTGCCGGCGCTGGTGGCGCTGCTGAGTTGGGCCGCGGTGTCGCCGGCGGCGCATCTGCCAGCGCTGATGCACGGCAATCTGGACGGTGCACGCAAGTTCGCGGTGGCGCTGGCCACCTGGCTGCTTGGCGCCGCGGCGCTGATCGCGCTGTGGCGCAAGCGCCCGCGTGCGCTGCTCGACCTGTGGCTGCTGGTGGCGGTGTCGGCCGACATGTTCGACACCGCGCTGGCCGCGGTGCTCAACCATGGGCGCTTCGACCTCGGCTGGTACGCCGGACGCGTCTACGGACTGCTGGCCGGTGCCGCAGTGCTGCTGATGGTGTTCTACAGCAACGGCAGCCTGTACCTGCAGTTGGCGCAACTGCGCGAGGCCGAGCGGCGGCGCGCGCGCGAGCGGCTGCAGGCCAGCGAAGGGCGCCTGCAGGCGATGTTCGAGCAGGCCGCCAGCGGCATCGCGCTGGTCTCGCCCGAAGGGCGTTTCATGCGCGTCAACGCCAGGCTGTGCGAGATCACAGGCTACAGCGCCGAGGAGCTGTTCGCGCGCCGCTTCCAGGACATCACCTACGCGCCCGACCTCGACGCCGACCTGGCCGAGCTGCGCCGTCTGCGCGACGGCGAGATCGAGCGCTACACGCTGGAGAAGCGCTACCTGCACCGCGCCGGCGGGCTGGTCTGGGTCAATCTCACGGTGTCGCTGGTGCGCACCCCGCAGGGCGCGCCTGACTGCTTCGTCGCGGTGATCGAGGACATCTCGGCGCGCAAGGCGACCGAGGCGGCGCTGGCCGAAAGCCAGGAGCGGCTGCAGCTGCTGATCGACCATGCGCCGGCCGCACTGGCGATGTTCGACCACGACATGGGCTATCTGGCGGCGAGCCGGCGCTGGGTCGAGGACTACGGGCTCGGCGGCCAGCCGCTGCTGGGACGCTCGCACTACGCGATCTTTCCCGAGATCGGCGCGGCATGGAAGGCGGTGCATGCGCGCGCGCTGGCCGGCGAGGTGATCCGCAACGAGGAGGATCGCTTCGAGCGCGCCGACGCCAGCGTGCGCTGGCTGCGCTGGGAGGTGCGGCCGTGGCACGGCGCCGACGGGGAGATCGGCGGCATCGTGATCTTCAGCGAGGACATCACGCGGCTGGTCGAAGCGCGGCGTGCGATCGTCGAGCTCAACACCGGGCTCGAGCAGCGGGTTGCCGAGCGCACCGCCGAGCTGGCCGCGGCCAACGCCGAGCTCGACGCCTTCGCCTACGCGGTGTCGCACGATCTGCGCGCACCGCTGCGCGCGATGAGCGGTTTCGCGCAGGCGTTGCGCGAGGATGCCGGCGACGCGCTCAACGCCGACGCCGGCGTCGACCTGCGCGAGATCATCGCCGCGAGCCAGCGCATGGCCGAGCTGATCGACGGCATCCTCGCGTTGTCACGCAGCACGCGCGGCGAGCTGGAACGCGCGCCGGTCGATGTGTCGGCGATGGCCGAACGCATGCTGCGCGAATTTGCCGCGCGCGAGCCGCAGCGACAGGTCGTGTGCGCGGTCGAGCCGGGCCTGAGCGTGGCGGGGGACGCGCGCATGCTGGCGTCGGCGCTGGGCAATCTGCTCGAGAACGCGTGGAAGTACAGCGCCAAGGTGGCGCAGGCGCGCATCGAGGTCTATGCCGAAACCCACGACGGCCGGCACTGGATCTGCGTGCGCGACAACGGCGCCGGCTTCGACATGGCGTACGCGCAGCGCCTGTTCAAGCCCTTCCAGCGCCTGCATCGGCAGGACGAATTTCCCGGCATGGGCATCGGCCTGGCCACCGTGCAGCGCATCGCGCGGCGTCACGGTGGCGAGGTGCGCGCGCACGGCGAGCCGGGGCATGGCGCGGTGTTTTGCCTGCACCTGCCCGACGCGAGCTGCGTCGCGGCGACGGCCTGACGCAGTGGACTAGCTAGCGCGCGCTGGCCGCCGATGCGGCGGATGCCGCCGGCGCGCTCGATGCGCCGGCGCAGCGCCCGGTCTGCAGCCAGTACAGCACCGGGTCGCCGGAGGCATTCGGCGCCTGGTCGGGCATGCGCGCGCTCGATACCGCGAACTCGACGGTGGCGTCGCCGCGGCCGGCGTTGCCGGCGCTGTCGACGAACCAGTCGTGCAGCGCAGCGCACGGCAGCTTGAACGATTCGGTGCGCAGCGTCAGGTCGACGATGGTGCGCCCGGCGTCGGTCGAGGTGATCTCGGCGGCGATCGGCGTGACCTTGTAGCGCGCCAGCAAGGCGACCAGCGGCTGGCCGTTGAAGGTGCGAAACGGTTGCAGATAGTGCGTCAGCGGGGCCCCCACGATCGGGTCGGCGAGCGCTGCACCGGCGTACAGCGCCAGTGCGGCGAGCACGGTGATGCGCGTGCGGTGGATCATCGGTTCGTCTCCCATCGATGAATCATCATACGTCGGCGTCGTAGCGCCGCGCGCCGGTGCGACGATTGACGTGCACCGTGACGAGCTTGCCGCTGGCCGGGTCGACGAAGCGTTCGTCGGTCGCGTCCCAGGGGCCCGGATCGCGCGGTGGCGCGCGGCGCCAGCGCTCGAACAGCAGCGCGACCAGCAGCACGCCGCCGAGCACCATCCACTGCACCGCCGCCGGGCGCCGCTGCCAGCTGCCGATCGCGCCCAGCACGAGCATCAAGATCGACGCGAGGATGGCGGCGGCGCGCAACATGGTGGCCGGCGCCCGCTTCAGGGTTCCGGGGTGACGACGACCGCGGTGCCGTAGGCGACGATCTCGCTCATGGTCTGGCCGATCTCGGAGGAGTCGAAGCGCATCATCACGATCGCGTTCGCGTTGCGCAGGGCGGCATTCTTGATCAGCCGGTCGATCGCGTGGCGCCGCGCTTCCTCGAGCATTTCGGTGTACTCGGTGATCTCGCCGCCGCCGAGCGAGCGCAGCCCGGCCATCAGGTTGCCGCCCAGGCCGCGGCTGCGCACGACCAGGCCGAACACATGGCCCTTGACCTCGGTGATGCGATAGCCGGGAATGGATTCGGTGGTCGTCACCAGCATCGTGCGTGCCCTCGTCGGTTTGGACGCAATTGACCAGAAAGCCGCGCAGCTGTCAACGCGCCGCACATGGCCGGGAACGCCGCGGCGAAGATGACGCAATCGTCATGTTGCGGTCAGCTCGGCGTTCGCCGTCGCGTCTAGACTGTGTGCTTGCGGCCGGCGATCCGCGCCCGCCGCGATCTCGGAGAGAACCTCGATATGAAGCGGGCCTGGATGTTTCGGATTTGGATGGTCGCTGCGGCGCTGGTCGCGATGCTCGGCACGGTGCCGGCCGGGGCGGCGGTGACGCCGGTCAAGGGGCGCGATTTCCTGACGCTGCCGGTGGCGCAGCCGGTGAGTCCGGCGGGCAAGATCGTCGTCACCGAGTTTTTCTGGTACGACTGCCCGCACTGCGCCGAATTCGAGCCGACGCTCGAAGCCTGGGCGCGCAAGCTGCCGTCCGACGTCGTGCTCGAGCGCGTGCCGGTGATGTGGGGGGCGCGTTTCGTGCCGCAGGAGCGCCTGTATTACGCGCTGCTCGCGCTGGGCAAGGTCGGTGCGCTGCAGGCGCGCGTGTTCGCGGCTATCCACCAGCAGGGCATCAAGCTCGAGACGCCTGAGCAGATGGCCGACTGGCTGCAGAAGCAGGGCGTGCCGCGCCAGCAGTTCCTCAACGCCTACAACTCGTTCTCGGTGCAGATGCAGACGCGGCGCGCCGCCGAGCTGACCACCGCCTACCAGATCCAGGGTGTGCCGTCGCTGGCGGTGCAGGGGCGCTACGTGACCTCGGCCGACCTGCCCGGGACGCCGTCGATGGAACAGGTGCTGCGCGTCGTCGATGCGCTGATCGTGCAGGTTCGCGCCGCGCATTGAGCGCGGCCGCCGCCGCTGCCGTCGCCGCGCGACGCTGCCGCGCGGCGCGGCCCGCCCCGGTTTCGTGAACAATGCGGTGTGCCGCGCAGCGTCGTGCCGCGCGGCCGCTGCACACGAAAGGGGGCTGGCATGGAGCAGGGCGAAGACCGCCTGCGGCAATATCGCGAGGTGGTCGCGATGTGGGAGGCGCTGGCGCCGGCTCGGCGCGCCGCCTGCGGTGCCACCGAGCGCGACGCGGCGGCGGCGGCGTACCGCGCGATCGGCGCC
>JAKAHP010000187.1 GCA_021825505.1 Pseudomonadota bacterium | reverse complement strand
CCGGCGCCGAGCCGACCATCACCATCGACGACTTCGCCAAGGTCGAGCTGCGCATCGCGCGCATCGTCGCGGCGGCCGCGGTCGAGGGCTCGACCAAGCTGCTGCGGCTCACGCTCGACGCCGGCGAACGCGACGCCGACGGCCAGCCGCGCCAGCGCACCGTGTTCAGCGGCATCGCGTCGGCCTACGCGCCCGACGCGCTGGTCGGCCGCCTGACCGTGCTGGTGGCCAACCTGGCGCCGCGCAAGATGAAGTTCGGCGTCAGCGAAGGCATGGTGCTGGCCGCCGGCGCCGACGACGAAAAGGCGCGCCCGGGCATCTACCTGCTCGACCCCGACGCCGGCGCCGAACCCGGCATGCGCGTGCGCTGAGCCGCGCACCCCCGCCAGGAGCCGCGCGATGCCCCACAGCCCCGCCCCGACCGACGTCCTGCGCCGTTTCGACGACCGCGACTGGGCGACAGGCGCCGCCACCCACCTCGAGCACCTGGTCGAAGGCGGCCATGTGCTGCACTTCCCCGCCTTGAACTTCGTGCTGCGCCCTGGAGAGGAGCGCTTCCTCGACCCGGCGTGGAGCGACGGCCATGCGAAGAACATCAGCCTGCGCGCCGGCGCGCTGCGCGGTGCGCGCGGCGAAGCCGCCGACCTCGCCGAGCTGGCCGCGCTGATCGCGCGCTACGCCGACAGCGCACAGGCGCTGGTCGAGCGGCTGTTCCCGCAGTACCGCGGGCGGCTGCGCGCCGGCAACGCCTCGCTGCGCCCGTTCGACGTCGAGGGCCGGCCGAGCTCGTGGCGCAAGGACGATGCGCGGCTGCACGTCGACGCGTTTCCATCCAATCCGATGGCCGGCGTACGGCTGCTGCGCGTGTTCCACAACCTCAACCGCGACGGCCGCGCGCGCGCCTGGCGTGTCGGCGAGCCCTTCGCCGACCTCGTCGAACGCATGGCGCCGCGGCTGCGCGCACCGTGGCCGGGCAGCGCCGCGCTGCTGCGCGCGCTGCGCGTGACCAAGTCGCCGCGCACGCCCTACGACCACATGATGCTGCAGCTGCACGACCTGGCCAAGGCCGACCTCGGCTACCAGCGCGATGCGCCGCAGGCCGCGGTCGACTTCGCCCCCGGCAGCACCTGGGTCGTGTTCTCCGACCAGGTCTCGCACGCGGTGATGCGCGGCCAGCACATGATGGAGCAGACCTTCTACCTCGACCCGGCCGACCAGCTCGTGCCCGACACCTCGCCGCTGCACGTACTCGAACGCGTGCTCGGTCGCACGCTGCTGCAGCGCGGCGCATGAGGCCGCGCGCGTTGCCGCTGCACTGGGGCCGCGACGGGCTGCCGCAAGCACCCGCGCGCATCCTGCTGGTGCAGATCTCGGCCATGGGCGATCAGGTGCAGACGCTTCCGGCGGTGTCCGACATCGCCGCGCGCTGGCCGGATGCCGAGATCGACTGGGCGGTCGACGCGCGCTTCGCCGACATCGCGCGCCAGCACCCGGCGGTGCGCCGCGTGTTCGCGCTGCCGCTCAAGGCCGTGCAGCAGGCGCCGCGCGACCGCACGCGCTGGCGCGCGCTGCTGGGCGAGTTGCGTGCGCTGCGCGCCGAGCGCTACGACGTCGTCTGGGACCCGCACAGCGTGCTCAAGAGCGCGCTGGTGGCGCGCCTGGCGCGCGCCGCGCTGCGCGTGGGCTACCGCGCCGCCGACTGCGGCGGCGAGCCGCTGGCTGCGCGCGCCTACCAGGTGCATTTCACGCGCCCGCACGGCGTGCACGGCACCGCGGGACGCCGGCGCTTCGCGCAGGCCGTATTCGACACCGGCATCGACACGGCACCGCGCTACCGGCTCGGCGAGCGCCTGCAGGTCGCGCCGCAGGCGCGCCGCGCGGTGCTGCTCGCGCACGGCGTGTCGCGCCCGCACCGCGAGTGGCCGCAGGAGTCGTGGATCGAGCTGGCGCAGCGCCTGGCCGCGCGCGGCGTCGCGCTCAAGGCGACCTGGGGCAACACGCGCGAACATCAGCGCGCGCTGGCGATCGCCGCCGCGCTGCCCGACGGCGCGATCGAGCTGACGCCGCCGCCGGCCGGGCTCGAGGCGCTGCTGCGTTACATCGCTGCCAGCCGCGCGGTGGTCGGGGTCGACACCGGATTCACCCATCTGGCGGCGGCGCTGCGGCTGCCGCTGCTGGGCGTGTTCAGCGCCGAAACCGGCCCCGAAGTGCTGCTCGCGGAGGACGCCGCGTGCACGCGCACGGTCGGCGGCAACGGCCGCGACCCCGGCGTCGACGAGGCGTGGCAGGCGCTGCTCGAGCTGCTGGCGGCGGCCGACGCCGACGCGCGCGGCCTAGAATGAAGGTTTGTGCACCCTGGATGCACCCTTTTCCCTGAGCTTTCCGGAACGACCGCCATGCCGCTTGCCGTCAAACCCTACGTGTCCGAAGTCACCAGCTTCCTGCAGGACCTCAAGGCGCGCAACCCCGAGCTCGACGCGCAGCAGAAGAACGGCCGCGCGCGGCTGTGGGACCGTGCGCAGGACGCCGAGCTGCGCGCGCAGTTCGACGCCGGCCGCGTGCCGCAGAAGCCCTACGTCTACGGCACCGAGTAAGCCAGGCGGCACGCCGCGCCCGCGGCCCGTGCGATGAACGCGCCGACGCTGCCCGACGCGCCGGTCCCGGCCGACGACGCGCTGCCCGACACCGTCGACGGTCTGGCGGTGGCGCGGCTGTACGGCCAGCCGCTGTTCGAGCTGCCGCAGGATCTGTACATACCGCCGGACGCGCTCGAGGTCTTCCTCGAGGCGTTCGAGGGGCCGCTCGACCTGCTGCTGTACCTGATCCGGCGCCAGCACTTCAACATCCTCGACATTCCGCTGGCGCAGGTTACGCGGCAATACCTCGAGTACATCGAGCAGATCCGGCGCACCAACCTCGAACTCGCCGCCGAATACCTGCTGATGGCGGCGATGCTGATCGAGATCAAGTCGCGCATGCTGCTGCCGCGCCCGCCCGCGGCGGACGGCGGGGAAGCCGAGGATCCGCGTGCCGAGCTGGTGCGGCGCCTGCTCGAGTACGAGCGCATCAAGCTGGCCGCGCGCGAACTCGACACGCTGCCGCAGGCCGGGCGCGACTTCTGGCGCGTGCAGGTCGCGGTCGAGCGCTCGGCGCAGGCGCTGCTGCCCGCGGTCGAGGTCGACGAGTTGCGCGCGGCGTGGGCCGACGTGCTCAAGCGCGCCAAGCTGCACGCCCACCACCAGATCAGCCGCGAGCAGATCTCGGTGCGCGAAGTGATGAGCCAGGTGCTGCGCCGGCTGCAGGACCGCCGCTTCGCCGAATTCCAGGATCTGTTCGACACCCAGCGCGGCACCACGCACGCGGTCGTCACCTTCATCGCGCTGCTCGAACTGACGCGCGAGGGGCTGCTGCAGATCACCCAGGCCGAGCCCTACGCGCCGCTGTACGTGCGGCTGGCCTACATACCCAGCTGAGTCAAACCGAACGGTCGTTCGTTTTTGCTGGCCGGCCATGCTGCAATGCGGCGATAATGCGCGGTCCCGCGGCGCCTCGCGCGTCGCCCCCAACATACCCCCTCCCCGGACCTTCAACTCCACGATGACCGATTCGACCCCAGCGCCGTACGGTGGCGCCGCGCCGGCCGCGGCGCGCAAGCCGCTGACGCTGCATCGGCTGCGCGCGATGCGCGACGCCGGCGAGAAGATCGCGATGCTCACCGCCTACGACGCCAGCAGCGCCGCGCTGCTCGACGCTGCCGGCGTCGACTGCCTGCTGATCGGCGACTCGCTGGGCATGGTCGTGCAGGGCCATGGGTCGACGCTGCCGGTCACGCTCGAGCACATCGTCTACCACACGAGCTGCGTGGCACGCGGCAACCGCAGCGCGTGGATCGTCGCCGACCTGCCGTTCGGCAGCTACCAGGGCTCGCTCGAGCAGGCCGTGGGCAGCGCGGTGGCGCTGATGCAGGCCGGCGCGCAGATGGTCAAGCTCGAGGGCGGCGGCTGGACCACGCCGCTGGTGCGTGCGCTGGTCGAGCGCGGCATCCCGGTGTGCGCGCATCTCGGCCTGACGCCGCAAAGCGTGCACGCGCTGGGCGGCTACCGCATCCAGGGGCGCGACGCGCAGGCCGCCGCGGCGCTGTGCGCGCACGCCGCCGAACTCGCCGACGCCGGCGCGTCGATGCTGGTGCTCGAACTGGTGCCGTCGGACCTCGCCGCACGCATCAGCGCCGATTTTCCGGGCATCACCATCGGCATCGGCGCCGGCCGCCGCACCCACGGCCAGGTGCTGGTGCTGCACGACATGCTCGACCTCACGCAAGGCCCGAAGCCGCGCTTCGTGCGCAATTTCATGGACGGCGCGACGAGCATCGCCGACGCCGTCGCCTGCTACGTACGCGACGTCAAGTCGGGCGCCTTCCCCGACGAAGCGCGCCACGGCTACGTCGCCTGAACCGGATACCGCGATGCGTATCGTGCATACCGTCGACGCACTGCGCGACGCGCTGGCGTCCTGGCCGGCGCGCGCGCTGGTGCCGACCATGGGCAATCTCCACGCCGGCCACATGGCCTTGATCGAGCGTGCGCGCCGCAGCGGCGGCGCGGTGATCGCCAGCGTGTTCGTCAACCGGCTGCAGTTCGGCCCGAACGAGGACTTCGACCGCTACCCGCGCACCCTGCAGCGCGACGCCGAACGCCTGGCCGACGCCGGCTGCGACCTGCTGTTCGCCCCCGACGAGGCCGAGATGTACCCGCAGCCGCAGACCTGGCGCGTGCTGCCCGACCCGGCGCTGGCCGGCGTGCTCGACGGCGCCGCGCGCCCGGGACATTTCGAGGGCGTCGCCACCGTCGTGATGAAGCTGTTCCAGCTGGTTCAGCCGAGTTGCGCGGTGTTCGGCAAGAAGGACTACCAGCAGCTGCTGCTGATCCGCGAGATGGTGCGTCAGTTCGCGCTGCCGATCGAGATCATCGGCCTCGACACCGTGCGCGACGTCGACGGCCTCGCGCTGTCGTCGCGCAATGCCTACCTCGACCCCGCGCAGCGCGCCCAGGCTCCGCAATTGCACGCCGCGCTGTGCGCGCTGGGCGAGGCCGCGCGCGGCTGTGCCGACACCGCCGCGCTGGCCGCGCTCGAACGCGACGCGCTGCAGGCGTTGGCCGCACGCGGCTGGGCCCCCGACTACCTGACGCTGCGCCGCCGCGCCGACCTGCAGCAACCCGGCGCCGAAGATCTGGCCGCCACCGGTCGCCTGGTCGCGCTGGGTGCGGCGCGCCTCGGCGGCACCCGACTGATCGACAACGTCGAGTTCTAGGCGCAGCACCAGGCTCTCGCGGAGTTGCGCGCACCCCGCGCCCGAATGGGTGGAAAATACACGGTTCGGCCTTAACCGACTGTTAACGCCGTGCGCAAACTCTGAAAGAACACGATGCAACATTCCGATGTGCTGATCGTCGGCGGCGGCCTGGCCGGGCTGTCCGCCGCGCTGCAGCTGGCCGAGCGCTACCGTGTCACGGTGCTGGCCAAACGCGAGCTCGAGGTCTCGGCGAGCCAGTGGGCGCAGGGCGGCATCGCCGCGGTGCTCGGCGACGGCGACAGCTTCGACGACCACGTGCGCGACACCCTGGTGGCGGGCGGCATGCTCAACGACCTGCCGGCGACGCGCTTCGTCGTCGAGCACGGCCCCGACGCGATCGCCTGGCTGCGCGCGCAGGGCGTGCCCTTCGACACCGAGCACGGCGCGCTGCACCTGACGCGCGAAGGCGGCCACAGCGCGCGCCGCATCGCCCATGTCGCCGACGCCACCGGCGCCGCGATCCAGACCACGCTGCTCGAGCGCGCGCGCCAGCACCCGCGCATCACGCTGGCC
>JAKAHP010000186.1 GCA_021825505.1 Pseudomonadota bacterium | reverse complement strand
GACCCGGCACTGCTTGCCGCCGACCTGCGGCGAGTGCTGGGCACGCGATGAACGCGACTCAGGTCTGGCCCGGATTCGCGCTCGCCGCCTGGGGCGCCGCGGCCATCGTCGCGCTGGTATGGCATGCGCGCCATCGCTCGGCGGCGCGGCGCGTGCTGTTCGCGGCCGGCTGCGCGCTGCTGCTGGGCGCGGCCTGGGGGCTGCGCAACCCGCTGGCGTCGATGTCGCTGTACGCGCTGGCGCTGATGGCGCTGGGCCAGCTCGCGCCGGCGCTGCTGCTGCTCGGGTATCCGCCGACGGCGCGCGCGGCATGGCGCCGCAGCCGCGCCGCGCCGTGGCTGCTCGACCCGTGGATCGCGGCGCTGGTGTTCGTGCTGCTGACGCTGGGGCTGAACCTGCCCGGCATCTTCGACCACGCGCTGGCCGATGCGCTGTTCAGCGCGCCGGTCGGCGTGCTCGCCCTGCTTGCCGGTCTGGCCTTGTGGGCGCAGCTGCTGCCGGGCAGCAGCGGCTTCGCGCGCGGCTGGCACGCCGGTCTGTTCGGCTGGGTCGTCGGACTGCCGATGATGCTGGTGGCCGCGGCCTGGGTGTGGAGCGACCACGTGCTGTACACGCCCTACCTCGACGTGCTGTGCCTGTGGAATCTGAGCCCGCTGGCCGACCAGCACTACGCCGGGCTGGTGATGTTCGCCACCGGCATGCCGCTGCAGCTGCGTTGCGCCTGGCTGCTGATCATGCCGGATCCGGGCTTCGCGCCGGATTGAACTCGGCGGCCAGCTCGCGCGCCTGCTCGGTGCAATGCTGCAGCAAAGCGGCCGCCTGCTGCGGGTCGAAATCGGCGTGCGCCAGCTTGCGCACGCCCGACTCGGCCAGCTGCACGTAGCGCGTCGGCTGCGCGCCGACCTGCGCCAGCGCGTGCTTCACGCACCCGAGCGCACAACCGTCGATCGCCAGGATGGGGCGTCCGTCGCGCGTGGCACGCTGCGCGATGCGCACCAGCGGCTTGACGCCGCCACCGACCCCCGCGATGCACGACATCTCGGCCTCGCCGTTGCGGTCGAGCCGCACCGCGAGGTGATTGGCCAGCTGCGCCGCGCTCGAACACCCCGAGCAGGCGTAGACCAGCGCGAGCCGTGCCGCAGGGTCGGCCATTGCGTTCAGTCCACCTGCTCGATGCCCCGGCGCAGACGCATCGCGCGGCCGACGCGCTCGAGCTCGGCGTCGCCGAGCAGCCGCGCGGCCATCGGCAGCAGCTCCTCGTCCTCGCGCCGCACGTGCGCCAGATAACCGGTGACGAAGGCCTCGACCGGCGCCGCCGGCAAGGCCGCGCCGTCGTCGATCAGCGCCTGCAGCGCCACGCGCAGGGTGCGCCACAGCCCTTCGAGCACACGGTGCTCGGCGGTCAGCGCGGCGGTGAGTTCGCGCAGGCACACCGGATCGGATCCGGCCATCGATTCGAGCAGCGCCGGAAACAGATCCTGCTCCTCGTCGGCGTGGTGATGCGGCGCAGCGAGTTCGAAATAGCGCATCACGCCGCGCGCGGCGTCGCGCGCCTCGTCGTCGCCACCGCGCGTCGCGGTGTGCGCGACCAGACGCTGCAGCAATTCGCACTGCGCCTGCACCCGCCCATGGCAGGCGGCGAGCATTTCCAGCGCGACTTCGGTGGCGGCCGGCGCTTCGCGTCGGGCGCGCTGCGGCTCGGCGATGAATGGAATCGACGCGGACATCGCGACCCTCCTTCAAAAGGTACGAGTGTGAACTTGCCGACGGCCGCTGTCGAGAAGGCACGGCTTGGCGCTTGCCGTCGATTGTAGTAGTATTTTATGTACCACTTCAAGCGGCGATATGTCGAGCGCTTCGACCGATATGACGATTGATTGGTTGGAGCTAGCTCGATCACGATCTAAGCTCGACAGCTTGAACGAAGCACCGAACGAGTGATCCCATGACTTTTGTCGTCACTGAAAACTGCATCAAGTGCAAGTACACCGATTGCGTCGACGTCTGTCCGGTCGACTGCTTTCATGAAGGGCCGAACTTCCTCGCCATCGACCCCGACGAATGCATCGACTGCGCGGTGTGCGTGCCGGAATGTCCGGCCGACGCGATCTTCGCGGAAGAAGACGTTGCTGGCGACCAGCAGGCCTTCATCGCGCTCAACGCCGAACTGGCGCGCCAGTGGCCGACGATCACCAAACGCCACGAGGCATTGCCCGACGCCGACGCCTGGAAGGGGCGCCCGGGCAAACTCGCCGACCTCAAGCGCTGAGCGCGCACCGCGACCATGGCTCGCCGCTTCCCGCTGCATCCGGCGCACCCGGAACGCATCTGCTGGGGCTGCGAGCGCTATTGCCCGGCCGACTCGATGCGCTGCGGCAACGGTTCCGAGCGCTCGCAACATCCCTGCGAGCTGCTCGGCGACGACTGGATGGAATTCGGCCTGGACTCGCAGCGCGACGCCGACGGCGCTGGTCCGGCGCAAACACCAGACGTTACACAATAGATCAAATTCCATCATTTCGCTGAATTTGCCCGTATAGTCGCTGCAAGGCCGACGCGGCCCTGGCGTGCCCGGTGCGGCGCGCCGCCAGGAATCCGGGCGAGCGGATTCGCGCAGCGGGAGGGAATGCGATGGCCGAAGCAGCGCACGGCAAGGCCCCGGACCAGGCCGGGGCGCTGACTCGCCCCACGGCCGACCCGCAGCGCCTGACCCGTGCGCTGCGCCTGGTCAGCGAGTGCAACAGCGTGCTGGTTCGGGTGCATGACGAACACGCCCTGCTCGATGCGATCTGTCACCTGGTGGTCGAGTCGGGCGGCTACCTGATGGCCTGGATCGGGTATGCCGAGCACGATGCGCAGCGCAGCGTGCGCCCGGTCGCGCAATCGGGCCACGAAGCCGACTATCTGAGCCGGGTGCGCGTGAGCTGGGACGAAAGCGAGCTCGGGCGCGGCCCCACCGGCACCGCGGTGCGCACCGGCACGACCCAGGTCAACCAGAACTGGCTGACCAATCCGAGGATGGCGCCGTGGCGCGAGGCCGCGCTGCAGCGCGGCTACCAGTCGAGCATCGCGCTGCCGCTGCGCGACGCCGGCGGCTGCTTCGGCGCGCTGACCATCTACGGCGTCGAGCCCGACGCGTTCAACGCCGACGAAGTCGCGCTGCTCGAACAACTGGCCGACGACCTCGCGTTCGGCATCGGCGCGGCACGCACCGCGCAGGCGCGCCGCAACGCGGTGGCTGCGCTGCAGGCGGCCGAGCAGCGCTGGCGCCTGGTGCTCGACAACGCCGCCGACGCGGTGCTGCTGACGCGCCCCGACGGCCGCATCGACTACGCCAACCGGCAAGCCGCGGCGCTGCTCGGGCGCAGCCTGCCCGAGCTGCTCGGCGCGGCGATGGACGACGCGCTGCGCGCCGACGCTCCGCTGCCGCATGGCGGCGCGCCGGGCGCCGGCGCCACGCGCGCCGAAGCGACGCTGCACCGCGCCGACGGCAGCGCGGTTCCGGTCGAGGTCAACGTGGTGCGCCTGCCCGACGGCGACGACTACGCGTCGTACCGCGACATCAGCGAGCGCAAGCGCTACGAAGCGCAGCTCGAGTACATGGCCACGCACGACGCACTGACCGGGCTGGCCAACCGCACCCTGCTCGCCGACCGCACCGAACAGGCCATCGTGCACGCGCGCCGAGCCGGCCAGCTGGTCGCGGCGCTGCTGCTCGACCTCGACCGCTTCAAGGTCGTCAACGACAGCTACAGCCACGCGGTCGGCGACGCGCTGCTGCGCGAAGTGGCGCTGCGGCTGCGCGACGCGGTGCGCGACGGCGACACCGTCGCACGGCTCGGCGGCGACGAGTTCATGATCCTGATGACCGATCTGGACAGCGCCGACGACGTCGCGCGCTTCGCGCAGCGGCTGCTCGCCGCCGTGGCGCAGCCGCTGCACGCCGGCGGTCACGAGCTGGTGGTCAGCGCCAGCCTGGGCGCAGCACTGTATCCGCGCGACGGCGAGTTCGCGGCGACGCTGATGCGCAACGCCGACCTCGCGATGTACCGCGCCAAGGACGCCGGTCGCGCCGGTTTCGCGTTCTACGCGCCCGACATGAACCAGCGCATGCGCGAGCGCCTGGAACTCGAAGGCGGGCTGCGCCGCGCGCTCGACGGCGAGGTTCTGCAACTGCATTTCCAGCCGCAGATCGACTTGCGCGACGGCCGCGTGTGCGGCGCCGAGGCGCTGCTGCGCTGGCCCGGCGGCGCGTCGCCGACCGAGTTCATTCCGCTGGCCGAGGAAACCGGGTTGATCCAGCCGCTCGGGGCCTGGGTCATCGACCGCGCCTGCGCCGCGATCCGCGACTGGCAGCGCGCCGGCCTCGAGGTGCCGGTGATCGCGGTCAACGTCTCGGCGCGCCAGTTCCAGCACGACGACCTGCCCGAGCAGGTCGCGCAGGCCTTGCGCCGCCACGCCGTCGACCCGCGCCGCTTCGAGATCGAGTTGACCGAAAGCGCGGTGATGGACAATCCGCAGCGCGCGCTCGATCTGCTCGGCCGGCTCGCCGCGCTGGGCGTGCGCACCGCGCTCGACGACTTCGGCACCGGCTACTCGAGCCTGGCGCATTTGAAGCGGCTGCCGATCGGCAGCCTGAAGATCGACCAGTCCTTCGTGCACGACCTGACCACCGACGCCGACGACGCGGCGATCGCCAGACTGGTGATCGCGCTCGGCCACGACCTCGGCCAGCGCGTCATCGCCGAAGGTGTCGAAAGCGCGGCGCAGCTGCAGTTCCTGCGCCGCCACGGCTGCGACGCGATGCAGGGCTTCCTGTTCAGCGCGGCGCTTCCCGCCGCAGCGTTCGCCGAGCTGCTGCGCAGCGGTCGCCGGCTCGAACTCGACGCCGCCGCAACGCCATGACGCCGGCGCATTGAGCCGCTACGGCGCGCCGATCCCGGCGATCGCGGCGAGTTCGGCGGCCGCGGCCCGCGGGTCGGGCGCGGCGCCGATCGCGCTGACCACCGCGATGCCGTCGGCGCCGGCGGCGAACACCGCCGCGGCGTTGCCGCGCTCGATGCCACCGATCGCCACCAGCGGCAGTGCGCAACGCGCGCGCATCGCGCGCAACCCATCCAGGCCCAGCGGTGCGCCGGCGTCGGCTTTGCTGCGCGTGGCGAACAAGGGGCTGGGGCTGAGGTAGTCGACGCGCGCAGCCAGCCCCGCGTCGAGCTCGACCAGCGAGCCGACCGACAGGCCGACGATGGCCTGCGGCATGTACCGACGCACTTCGGCCACCTCGATGTCGTCCTGGCCGACGTGCACCCCGTCGGCACCGGCGGCCAGCGCGACGTCGAGGCGATCGTTGATGATCAGCGGCACGCCCGCCGCGTGCAGCAGCGCGCGCAGCGCGCGGGCGCGCGCGATGAAGGCGCGCGTGCCGAGCTGCTTCTCGCGCAACTGCACGCAACCGACCCCACCGCGCAGCGCCGCGCCGACCAGCGCCAGCAGCGGCGCCTCGTCGAGCCCGCCTGCCACCAGATACAGCCGCAGCGCGCGGCGCAGCGCGCCGGGATCACCGGACCCGCTCATGCCGCGTCGAGGCGCAGCCGCGCGCCGAAGCTGTCGGCGTCGAGCAGATGGATCGCGTCGAGCAGCGCTACCTGGAAGCTGCCCAGGCCGGCGCCGGTGGCCTGGGTACGCTCGGCGGCCAGCTCACCGGCCACGCCGAGGTAGGCCATCGCCGCCACCGTGGCGCGCCAGCGATCGGGCTGCACCGCGGCGAAGGCGCCGACCAGCGCGCTGGCGCCGCAGCCCACGCCGGTGACACGGGTCATCCAGACGTGGCCGTTGGACAGGCGCACGTGGCGCCCGGCGGAGTCGACGACGTGGTCGT
>JAKAHP010000007.1 GCA_021825505.1 Pseudomonadota bacterium | reverse complement strand
GCCAATACAAAATCGACGCAGGGCCCGACACATCAAGGCAGGTTCATCTTCGGCACAATACGATGTTCGCAACGTGGAGGATCGCGCCATGAGCCCGTCGAATCGAAGCATCGCCGCCGTCGCCGTCGCCGCCGTCATGCTGGGTGGCTGCGCCGACATGAACCAGTCGCAGCGCAGCACCGCGCAAGGAGCGGGCATCGGCGCCGCCGCCGGCGCCGTGCTCGGCGCGCTGACCGCCGGCGGCAACACCGGCTCCAGCGCGATGCAGGGTGCGGCGCTGGGCGCCGCGGTCGGCGCCGCCGGTGGCTATCTGTGGAACCGGCATCTGGAAGAGCAGAAGCAGCAGATGCAGGCGGCCAGCGCCGGCACCGGCGTGCAGGTCAGTCAGACCGCCGACAACCGGCTCAAGATCAACGTGCCGGCCGACGCCGGCTTTGCCGTCGGCAGTGCCGCGCTGAGCACGCGACTGCAGCCGGTGCTGGCCCAGCTCGCCGATGGCCTGCGTGCCAACCCCAGCGAAACCGTGCAGGTGATCGGCTACACCGACAGCACCGGCGGCGATGCCATCAACGTGCCGCTGTCGCGCAGCCGCGCGCGCAGCGTGCGCGACGACCTGGTCGCGCGCGGCGTGGCCGCGCAGCGCATCACCACCGCCGGCATGGGCGCCGCCGACCCCATCGCCAGCAACGCCACCGCGCAGGGGCGCGCGCTGAACCGCCGCGTCGAGATCTTCGTCGCCTATCCGCGCTGAAGGCTACCGGGGAACGGCCCGGCGCGGCGCGCCAGACCCTGCGCTGGCGCAGCGGAAAGCGTCAGTAAGCGCTCACTCCGGCTCGGTGAAGCGCTGTGCGATCCGGCGTCGCTCGTCGGCGGCAGCGAGCAGTGCCGCGACACAGTCGGCGTCGAGGCGCCGCGTGTCGGCCTCGGCCAGCATCTGCTGCCGCACCGCGTCCTCGCTCCACGGCTGCTTGTATGGGCGCCGGCTGCTGAGGGCGTCATAGACGTCGGCCACCGCGACAATGCGCGCCTCCAGCGCGATCGCGTCGCCGCGCAAGCCGCGCGGATAACCCGAGCCGTCACAGCGCTCGTGGTGCTCGGCGACGATGTTGCGCATCGTGCGCAACGCGCCGCTGTCGTCGTGCCCGCCGCAACTCGCGATGGTGTCGATGATGCGCTCGCCGATTTCGACGTGGCGGCGCATCACCGCCCACTCGTCGGCGTCGAGTTTGCCTGTCTTGTGCAGGATGCGGTCGGGAATACCGACCTTGCCGATGTCGTGCAGTGGCGCGAACAGGAACACGTCTTCGACGTACTCGTCACCCCGCCCGTGCGCCGGCGCCAGCGCATGCGCCATCAGCCGCGAGTAATGCGCCATGCGTTCGAGGTGCTGGCCGGTTTCGAGGTCGCGCGCACGCGCCAGCCCGATCGCCACACGCGCCGCGCCGAGCACGCCGCCGGCCAGTCGCCGCCGCGCCAGCAACTGCCGAGCGACCACCCGGCTCAGGCGCCCCAGCCACGCCGCCACCGCCGGCGTGAAACTGGCCGCCGTCTTGGAATCGAAGAACAGGAACGCAGCCAGCTCGGTGCCGTCGTACAGCGGCACCGTGTAGCTGGCGCGATAGCCGCGCGCCTGCAGCCAGGCACTGTGCGTGGACGTGCTGCCGAACTCGCGCCCGATGTCATGCACCACGCGATCGCGCCGCTGCGCGGCCAGCACCGCCAGCGACGGCACGCGCGCCAGCTCGACCTGATGCCCGGCCAGCGTGACCGCGTCGACATTGCTGCTGGCGAAGGTCTTCAGCAGATCGGTCGAGGCGTCGTACAGCGCCAGCGCGATACGGTCGACGAACGCGAACGTCGACCGAACCAGCGCATGCACATCGCGCAGCTGGCGCGTCAGGTCGCCTTCGGCGGTCGGCAGGAAAACGCTGGAGGGGCTCATCGTCCGGATCGGGAGCGTGCGCTAAGGCCGCAACCAGCGTAGCGCAATCGCCGGCGTCGCGCACCCGATCAGATCAAGCCGCCCCCGGTGCGAGCAGTCCGCGCTGCTCGGCGATGCTCGGCAGGCGCTCGTGCATCTGACGTGCGGCGCCGGCGATGGCCGGCACGCCGCCGTCATCATCACCCTGCCAGCGCACGCAACTTCAGGCGCGTTGCGGCGCTGCGCGTCCCAGCAGCGCGCCCACCCACTTCGCAGCGCGTGGCACGCTGCGCATCGCAGGTTGCTCCACCCAGAGGTAGGAAGCCTGAGCGAGCGCGACGAGCACCGGCGCAGCGAGGGCTGCAGCGCCCCAATGCTGCGCGACGGAATCAGCGAGCGTTGCCGACTCGAACGTCGCGTAAAGCACAAAGCCCTGCAACAAATAAAGGCTGTAGGAAATTTCACCCAATTTCCGAAGAGCCGGGGTCGTCAACACGCCGAACAGCGTATTTCCCGCAGCCAGCGGGACAAAGGCGAGCCCATAGAACAGCGAAGGGGCAACTTCGTACGCCGTTGCGTAGCGGTGCACGCCGAGCCCAAGCGCCACGGCGACCAGCACGGCGCCTGGCCAACCGACCAGCACCGCGCGCAGCGCACTGGCCGCACGCAGGCGCGCGAGCTCGCGCCCGATGGCCCCATAGCCAAAGAACAACAGCAGGTGCCAGTCGAATCCGTAGCTCAACAGCCAGCCTGCGACCAGGCAGCCCGCCGTGGCCCCGGCGATCGCTGTGGTGCCGATCCTGCCTCGGCGAAACACGGTCAGCGCCAATGCGAGCGCCGGCAGCGCCAGATAGAACATCCACTCGTAGTGCAAGGTCCAGGCTACGCCAGCATTGAACATGAAGGTCAGCGGCACGCCGAACAAATCCGGGGTCGGTGCGAAGGTGGCGATGCGCCAGATTGCGTCGCCCCCCGGATGGAACCCCGGTGCCGCCGCGACGCGCCACGCCATCACCACCAGCACGACCATGCTCACCGCGTACAACGGAGCAATGCGAAGGAAACGCGACACGTAAAGTCGCTGCCAGTCCTGTTGCGGATCCGAGCGCAGTTTGTCCCAGAACAGCAAACCGGTCAGCATGAAAAAGACCGCCACGCCGCCCTGGCCGAGGTTGTTATAGAAATGCGACGAGGGCCCGGTCCATACCCCCGAGTGCGTGTAGCCATACCAAATCGCGGTGTGATGGAGGAACACGCTGAATGCGGCCAGCCCGCGAAGCCCGTCGAGCCCACTCCAGGTGCGATGCGCCGGCGCCGGGCGCCAGCGCGCCAGCAGCCAGGCGCTCAACCAGGCGCTGCCGACAGCGGGCAACACAAACCAAGGCGACATCGAAGTTCCTAGGGCAGATCGGCAATTGCCGCTAGTTGCCGAGGTCTGGAGGGGCCAGCAAGCCGCGCTGCTCGGCGATGCGCAACAAGCCGTCGAACACCAGGTGCTCGGCGGTCTGGTGTTGCAGCCCCAGTGCCAGCTCGAGCTTGGGCGCCGCGCCTCCGGTCAGCAGCACCTGGGGCTCCTGCCCCGCCAGACGCCGCAGACGCTCGTGCATCTGGCGCGCGGCACCGGCGATGGCCAGCGCGCCGCCGGTCATCAACGCATCGCTGGTGTTGTTGGGGAACTCGCGCAACTCGCCTTCCGGAACATTCAGTCCGGCGGTACCCATCTCCAACGCACGCAGCATCAGTCCGAAGCCGGGCAGGATCACGCCACCGACGAAGCGCCCATCGGCGTCCAGGCAGTCGATTGTCACGGCGGTGCCGACGCTGATGATCAGCACCGGCTGCGCCGGGAAACGCCCGCGCGCGCCGATCAGCGCCGCCCAGCGGTCGGTGCCGAGCATGCCTGGGTGGGTGTAGCCATTGCGCACGCCGCACTGTTGCGGCAGCGAATGGATCCACTGCCCGCGCACGCCCAGCGCCTCGAGCTGCGCCTCGACGCGCGCGGTCGGCAAGGCACCTGCCACCGCGCAGCCGATCGCCGCGGCGATGCCGCGATGCGGCGCCAGCGCCTCGGCCAGGCTCTCGATGGCCAGTTGCGGCAGCGCGCCGCTGGCGCTCAAGGTCTGCTGGCGCGCGTCCCACACGCCCCACTTCAAGCGGGTGTTGCCGAGGTCAAGGAGCAGCAGGGACATGGGACGCACAACGATTGCGTGTTACGTGAACAACGACCATGGTAGACGACGCGAGCCGCCCCGGACGCCCGCCCTTGGCGCAAGCGCATGACGCCATGCGTGTCAGTTCCCCGCCCACTCTTGAACATTTGAGAATTCTGCGATGGCGGGCTGCACGTCACCGCCGTGCGGCCTTTCAGTGTCACGGAGTAAATTGCGTTTGCGCCACCCAATAACCCCCAAACAAAAATGGAAACTTCTTTACCGGAACAAGCCTAACCCCGGAATTTGGCGGCGCGACGGAAAAAATAAGATCATGCACATCTATAATGTAATCCGGCCGCGCAACCTTCAGATAATCAGTCACCACTCCTTTACCCAACAATTCGCGCGCCGCACGATCATTCGACAAGCCATCCAGATTGATGACGCGATCATCCAACGTGAAGTCAAGTGCTCCAGCGCTCCCTGCAGCGACCGTCTTGCGTCGCCAGTCCACGACATGATTACGATACCATAGACCCGCCGCGATCATCGTGTTTTGCCAACGCTTGCCAATACCCGACACAAAATCATTCGCCGAATAGGGTCGCAATGCGATGTAGTGCGCCGAAACACCGAACGCAAATGCCGCCATCGCCAACCCCAAAAAAATCGGAATGCCGCGCCTCATTCGCGCCACATGCGGCACGGCGAGATACAGACCAACCCCCATCAGCGCACTGACGACCACCGGTGAATCGTAAAAATACCAGCTGGCGTAGTACTCTTCATAAGGCCTTTTAAGCAACACCGCCGCCCCCATCAGCGCCGCGCCCAGCAGCATCGCCATAAAATAGCCAGGCAACAAGATGTGGCGTCGATTGAGCAAACCTCGCCTCGCCCACATCGCTCTGGCAAATAACAGCACCGATATCGCAAACCAGGAATACAAAAAGATTGCGCCAATCCCCGGACGCAGCGCGTCGCGCCAATTTGGCTGCGGAATTTCAACCGGACTGGGCCCCCACACACCGAATTGAAGTGACGTCAGCACGTACTGGCACACATCCATCATGAACTTCAGGCCCACCGGATGAGAGGGCTCCTGCGCTTTTACCAAAGCCGAGTAAGGAACAACGCTTCCAAAATAAACATAGGCAAAAACTATCCATACCGCAATTACCGTCGATGCAGCCATCACAAACTTCTTGAGCTCGCGTCGATGCACAAAGGTCAACACCCCGATATAGAGCAGCGTGGCCGGCACCGGTCGCGTCAACGCGAGAAAGCCTGCAATCAAGCCGGTCACAATCGCTGGCCCCGACCGTCCGCGATCACGCTTGGCCAAAGATGAGACAAGGGACAGCGCAAGCAGAAGCGCAGAAAGTGAATTCTCTTTACCTGTCGTCGAATTAAAATAATTCCAGCCATTTGAAAGATAAACAACCGAGGCTCCCAGCGCTGCAATTGAGCGCCATGCAATGACCTCTGCGCGCTCGTCGATCGACCTAGCCAAGGAAATGGTCGCCAAGTAAATCGCCACCCCAGAAGCAGCGAAGAATATCGCACTCAATAACAGCGAAAACCGGAAAAACTCGTGCAGCGATTGAAATGCAAATGCGGCCAGCCCGAGCACGACTTCGTACCCGGGCTCGAAACCATAGGATGGCACCCCGCCAAATGTAAAACCCCGACCATGTGCAACATTGAACGCTGGCACAAGGTAATAAAAACTATCATCCTGAATCGAGGCCGCCAAGGCATTGAGATCGCTGAAATAAAAAACACGAAAGGCAGCAATCAATATGGCCACGACAAGGCAAGCCAGAACCCCTCGCGCCGCCCACGAAATAACCATATTGGCCCGCACCTGGGGGGGTAGGAGCACCCACGCATGTCGATTCGAGTGATCCCCACCTCCTTGATTAGATTCCAACTGCCTCATCTTGGTTTACCTTTATCAAGGTCGTGCCGGCTGGGCTTGAAGGTTTGACGCCAGATC
This sequence comes from Pseudomonadota bacterium, assembly GCA_021825505.1. Classification (GTDB taxonomy): domain Bacteria; phylum Pseudomonadota; class Gammaproteobacteria; order Burkholderiales; family Burkholderiaceae_C; genus Thiomonas_A. The sequence goes on along the minus strand of JAKAHP010000007.1, from coordinate 20,890 downwards.
GCCGTCTCCGCCATCGCAAGCATCTCCCGGTCTCCTCGGCTGTCGCCATATGCAACGGCCAACTTGCCTTCTCCCAGCAGCCGCTTGAGGCGCAAGACCTTCTCCCGCCCATAACAATTGCCGCCGACGAGCCGCCCGTCGGAGATACCCGCATCATCGAATGCCAGTTCGCTGCCGAGTACCGCCTCAAATCCCTGCGCCAGAGCCCAGGGGCGTGTATAGAGCGTCAACGACGCGGTCACCAGAACGCAGCGATGCCCCAAGTTCTGATGCAGCCGCAGACGCTCCATCAAAGGTGGACGCAGCAACTGAGAGACACCGTCCGTCGCGAAACTGCGGCCGTGCAATTCCAACTCGGCGCGCCGGCGCCCGCCCAACGCTCGGCGCAAAAGCCCGACCTTGGCTGTCTCATTGGAGAGCAGCTTCACCGCGTACGCCGCCAACCGTGGCGCTTCCGCCGCAAGAGCCGCCATCAAGCCAGGCGTCCCGAGCACCTGCCGTAAAAAGGGAAGCAGACTGTCGCGCCGCGTCAGCGTGCCATCGAAATCAAATGCGACCCAACTTCCTTGAGGAATTGACGAAACCGCGCCACTCACAGCCGCATCCGTTTGAAGATGCGCTCGGGCACATGGTTGATGCAGAGCATGATCCACCGCCAGAACCCCGGTGTATAGATCACGTCCTTTCGTCGGAACATCGCACGGACGATGTCTGAAGCCACACGGTCGGGGGTCGCCCACAAGAACCCCTTCTTGGTGAAACCCGCCGTCATCGGCGTATCCACGAATCCCGGCTTGACCGTCAATACGTGCACACCGCGGGCATCCAGGCTATTGCGCAGCCCCTGCAGAAACAGGGCCAACATCCCCTTGGCCGCACCATAGACGTAGTTGCTCTGTCGTCCGCGGTCCCCGGCCACTGAGCCGATCGCGACGATCTGACCGCCGCCACCCGCTTGCAGGCGTTGGGCGGCGGCTGCGGCCAACGCAACGGCGCTGATCGCATTCGTATGGATCTGGGCCAACATCAGCGGAATCGATACCTCGCACTCGAGCTGATCCGGCAGCGATCCGTGCGCGATGATCACCGTGTCGACCCCCCCCAACGCGTGCACGGAGGCATCGAACAACGCGGCATGTTCCTCGACGCGATCAAGATCGGCGTGGCGGCCCGCTACGAGCTGATTCGGCCCGCGCCGTACTCGCAAATCATCGACCACGGCGTTCAGCTTTTCCGGGTTGCGTCCGACCGCAAACAGGTTGCAGCCGTGCTCAACCAGACGGCGCGCCACGGCCTGCGCTATGGCCGACGTAGCGCCAAACACCACCACATTGTGCGGAGATTTCAATGGGTCACCCTCCTCCAGAAATCAGATGAAAATGCCGGGTCGACAAAACTGGAAAACTGCTCCCAGGCCGCGAAGGACTGGCGAAACATCGTCGAGGACATGCGTGCATCTTTAGCGGGGTACAAGGCCCCCCCAGCTTGCGACACCACGGCATCTAGATCATCCAACAGGCGCAAGGTTGCGCGACCATGGTTCGGGAAGTCCAGTGCAAGCGTCGCACCGGGGCGCGGAAATGACAACATCCCAAGGCTGGGGCGATGGCCAAAGGTCTTGAGTACAGCAAGGAATGAGCCTTGCCCGCTGCGCGAAATGCGTTGCAGCAGCGCATCGACGCCGGCACGCATCGTGGCCGGCGGCAGCACGCACTGGTACTGGAAAAAGCCGCGGCGTCCGTAGATGCGATTCCAGTTGGCGATCGCATCGAGCGGGTAGAAGTACGGTACGTAGTGCGAAAGCGCAACGCCATCCCGCGCGCCGTGCCAGTAGAAGGTGTTGAATGCCCGCAGGCTCAAGCTGTTTACCAGAGATATCGGCGGATCCAGCGGAATCGTGCGACGGGACTCCTGCCACGCCGGGAGGCTTTGCTGCATCGCTGCGTGGCGCCCGGCCATGAACACGCCTCGTCCGCGCTGCCCCCCTCGGGCCAGACAATCAATCCACGCCACCGTGTAAGGCCACGACGCCTCCGCCGCCGCGTTGAGGCGCCAGAACGTCTCCAGATTGCTGAATCGGGTGGTCTGCACCGTCATGAACGCATTGGCCACCGGTTGCAGCTCGATCTCGGCCCAGGTGATCAATCCCGTCAAGCCCAGACCGCCGACCGTTGCCGAGAAAAGATCGGGACGCTCATCGGGACTGCAGACGATGCGCTCGCCGCTGCTGCGCAACAGTTCCAGGCGCGTGACGTGGTGCGCAAAGGATCCTGCCCAATGGTGATTTTTGCCATGCACATCATTGGCGATGGCACCGCCGACCGTCACGTCCCGCGTGCCTGGCGTCACGGCAAGGAACCAGCCCATAGGCACGCAAAGCTCAAGGATGTGCTGCAAAGTCACCCCGGCTTCGCAGCGCAGCACTCCGGACGAACGGTCGAACGCGATGAACCGGTCCAACCCCGTCGTTCGAAGAATCATGCCGCCGGAATTGAGACATACGTCGCCATAGCTGCGTCCTCGGCCGTGCGCCAGCATCGGTAACCCTGCCCCCCCCGTCACCAGCGCCTGCGCTACGCCCAGATCGGGCACGGCGCGTACGGCCAGCGGCGACGACGCGCAGACTCTGCCCCACGACTGCACCGCTTTCATGCTCCACCCCCTTGGCGCTGTTGGGCGAGCAACGCGACCAGACCGAGCCCCACCGCAAACCACAAGGTGGATATGCGGATCAGCAGCGTGGCTGCGACGGCGTCCGAAAATGGCGCCTTCTGAATAAGCAGCAACGCCACCATCGTTGCCTCCGCTCCGCCCAGGCCACCGGGGAGCACGCTGACCGCGCCAGCGAGCATCGATACGGCATAGACAAATACCGCATAGCGTGCCGACACGTCTATACCGAGCCAGTGGGTAACCCAGGCGAACGCCAGCGCCTCGGCCCCCCAGGCCAGGACACCCAACACGGCCGATGCCACCACGAGCCTTGCACCATGGCAACGTTGCGCCCGCCGCAGCAGGGTCGCAAGGTGCGTGCTCGTCCGGCCCAGACGCGGTCCGAGGCGATCGCCTTGCTGCTCCAGCCAACTCAACCCAATGCCACGCGCCAGCACAATGAGGCCGAACACGATGGCGGCGAGGCACAGGATCACGACTACGCGAAACCGTGGGTACAAACTCAGGCCGGCCAGCGCAATCAGCAATACGGCGACCAGGTCCGACAAACGCTCGCTGAGCAAGGCAGCCAGACTATCGTGGTATTCGACACCATAGCGCTTGAGAAATACCGACCGCAGCGCCTCGCCAGCCTTGCCGGGGGTCGTCGTCAACGCGAAGCCCGAAAGATAGATGCGCAAGTGCGCTCTCCATGGCAGCTTATGGGCCATGGCCCGCAGATAGGATTGCCACCGGGCAAATCGCAGCAAGTAATTCAACGACGACATCAGCAGCATGGCCGCAATACCCGGCGCGCCGACGCGAACCACGGCGTGAATCACGTCATGCCAACCGCTGACCAGCGCCACCAGAAGGTAGCTCGCGGCGGCGCCAACCATCGACGCGATCAGCGCCTTCAGACGCCAACCCGAAAGCAGCACTGAACTCAATGCAGCACCAGCAAGGTGACGAGCAGCCACGCCACACCGTTGACGATCAGATGCGGGTCGCGCATAAGGTCTCGAGCGGTGTCGTTGCCAAAGGCGTGATGGTGCAAAAGGTAGAGGTAGCGAAAAATCCCATAAATCACAAACGGCAAGGTATAGAAGAGCGCGTAGGTGCCATGCGCCCTCACAGTTTCTTGGCTCACACTGTATAAGCCATAGCTGAGCAGCACACACGCCGCCGTGATGCCGATCAGTTGATCAAGTACAACCGGGCTGTAGTCATCGAGGACCTGTCGCACACTGGCCTTGTCACCCCTTCCGATGTTCTCCAGAGCCAGCAGTTCAGCGCGACGCTTCGCAAACCCCAGAAACAACGTAAGCATCAACCCTGTCAGCAACAACCAATGCGATGGCGCAATACCAACACCGATGGTGCCGGCAAGCACGCGGAGCATGAATCCGGCCGCAATGATAAAAACGTCGAGAATGACAACATGCTTGAGTCCTCCCGAATACGCCAGATTGATCACCAGGTACACCGCGATCAACGCAGGGGCTTGCCATCCTCCGCGCGACGACAGTCCAAGCGCCAGCAGCGCCAAAGCGCCTGAAATCAACCAGGCCAGCGGCAGCGTGATCGCGCCACGAGCTATCGGGCGTTGGCACTTGGTCGGATGCCTCCGGTCGGTTTCCCGATCGAAAATATCGTTGAATACATAGACACAACTTGCTGCGGCGCAGAACCCTAAAAAAACCCAAAACGTCGCCAGAAAGGTATCGAGACCATGCACCGGAGAGAACAGGACTCCGACCCATACAAAGCCGTTCTTGAGATATTGATGCGGCCGAAGAAGGCGAATTATATTTTTCATATTGCGGCGGCGAATTTTATTTTCAAATCTGTTTTCGACAACCCTTCGGACGGAAACACTTCGCACTGACACCCGGCATCAAGGACGCACGCCGCGCCATTTCAAAGCGCCCCCCCTAAAACCCATCGTGAAACACGCCGCGTCAAATCGGGCGCCCCAATCGTTGCGCTGCGCGAAGTGCACGTCCAGTGGCGACTCATCCATCGCTGCAGCAGCCGCTGCCGCCTCGAGGTCGGCCTTGCCGTGCGCGAGGTACACGCCCGGCTCCCCGTCTCGAAGCGCCATTTCACCGAATGCCGTCGACAACACCGGCACGCCAAGCGCACGATATTCGTAATACTTGATCGGATCGACCCCGGCCGTCAGCGTACTGAGCTTGAACGGAATCAGGCCGACGTCGAAGTCATTCATCTCCTGCAATGCGGCGCCATGCTCGCACGGAGCGCGCAACTCGATGTTCTCCGGCAGTGGCCCGGGACACCGAGCATAGATCGGCCCGATCAATCGAACCTGATCCTGGGGCCGCGCATGCGCAAGTGCGATGACGAGTTCCCAATCGAACCAGGATGCGATGGTACCGACGTAGCCGAACACTCTGCGCTCACGCTGCTGACGCTGGCGCGGTATCGGCAACAGACTTGCATCGAGTCCATTGCACACGCGTTCCGCATCGGCCCGAACCTGCTGCCATCGCCTCGCCAGAGCCGAACTTGACGCCCACACGGCGTCGACCCGTCGGACCAGCGCTTGCTCGCGCCGTGCCATCGCGCGGCGCGATAGCCCCCGATAGAAAGCAGGAAAATCGTCCATCGCATCGTAGAGGGTACGGCACTGGCTGAGCCTGCTCATCAGTTGCAACGCAAGTAGCGTCGGCTTTCCTACTACCAGCAGGGCGTCGTCACCTGCAGCGAATGCCTCCGCCTGCGACAGCAGAGGCCGCCAGAGCACGCGATTCAGGCAACCCGATCCTGGCAGTGGCTCGATCGGCATTGCGCGAACCTGCACGACACGCAGCCAGGAGGGCGTTGTCACACCTCCGCCGGCAGCACCGATTTGAAACCGGGAGAGGTCCGCCAACGCCGGGAAGCGTGTTGGATAGGGATCCAACCACAGCACTTCGCCGTTCGTACGTGACCGGAACCACTCCACGAATTTGTGGGGTCGCTGTGCGAAACTCCCCCAAGGCACGGCGGACAGGTAAATCAGTCGCATCGCTCGAAATGCTTTCGCAGGGTTTCAGCGATGCGCTGCGCGGCGTGGCCGTCACCGTAGGGAGATATGCCACGCGCCATCGCTTGCCAAGCCTGCGGATCGTCAAGCAGACGCTGAGCCTCATCCACTATGCGCTGCTCGTGAGGGCCCACAAGCTTGACGACGCCCTCGGCAACCGCTTCCGGGCGCTCCGTTTCGTCGCGCAGCACCAGAACCGGTTTGCCCAGCGCCGGGGCTTCCTCCTGCACGCCGCCAGAGTCAGTGAGAATCAAGTGCGCCGCACGCATCGCAGCCACGAACGGGAGATAGTCGAGCGGCTCCGTCAAGATGAAGTTGGGCAATTTGCCCAACATCTGGTGCGCAAGGTCCCGCACATTGGGGTTAGGGTGGACCGGGTACAGGAACTGAACGTCCGGATTCCGACTCGCGAGCGTGTGCAGGGCTCGACAGATTGCGCGGAACGGCTCGCCAAAGTTTTCCCGTCGGTGCGACGTCACCAGGACCATGCGCCGCGCCGGATCCAGTCCCAGGTCAATAGGCACGTCGCGCGCCACGGTCATCAGCAAAGCGTCGATGACGGTGTTGCCGCTGACGACGATGCTTGCGGGATCGACACCCTCACGCAACAGGTTGTCGCGTGCCATCGCGGTCGGCGCGAAATGCCAGCGCGCCAGACGCCCCGCGATGACGCGGTTGGCCTCCTCCGGGAAAGGATTCCGGAGGTCGCCGGTGCGCAATCCCGCCTCGACGTGCCCGATCGGTATGTGGTGATAAAAACAACTCAGCGCAACGCTCATCACAGTCGTCGTATCACCTTGAACCAGAACGACGTCCGGCTTTTCGGCGACCAATACGTCGTCCATGTCGAGCAACAGCCGCGCAGTGAGCGTAGTCAACGCTTGATTCGGACGCATGATGTCCAGATCGAGATCGGGCACGATCTCGAAGAACTCAAGGACCTGGTCCAGCAGGTGCCGGTGCTGCGCCGTGGCCAATATCCTGACGTTGGCCCAAGGCTCCTGTTTCAGGGCCAGAATCACGGGCGCCATCTTGATCGCCTCCGGCCTTGTACCCATCACGCACAGTACCTTCTTCGTCACGTGTCCTCTCCCGGTTGCATAACCCGCTCCATCCACGCGACGGCGCGCGCATCCCAGCTGTTGAAGTCAGCCTGCTGGCGCAAAGCCTCCCGCAGCGGCTCGTCGCGCGACGCCTCCAACGCTCGCCGAATCGCGCTCTCCAGCGTTTCCACATCCTGGCCTACAAAAACACCACGATAGCCGAGACACTCGGTCAGATCCGCCGTCACGACCACGGGCTTTTCAAGCGCGAAATATTCATACAATTTGAGGGGCGAGGTGGCCTTCGCGATATCCCCCAAGCGGAACGGAATCATGCAAACGTCAAACAATCCAGCATGGGCCGGAAGTTCATCGTAATTTAGCGCCCCGACATAAAGAACATTGCCGCGCCGCGGCAACCGCGGCACACAGCCGCCATAGTCCGGCCCGACGTAGACAAACGCGGTGTCGGGCATCCGCGCCGCCAGTCCATCCATCGCCTCGAACCACAACCATGGCGCGATCGCGCCAAAGTAGCCGACGATTGGCCGCCCCTGCCGATGCAAATCGCTCAGCGCCGGCAGCACAGGCTGGTCGCCGCGCGCGCGATAGTGCGCGACATCGACCCCATTGGCCACATACGCGCAACGCGCCTCGCCACAGGCCGCCAGCGCCTCATCGTAGAGAACACGCGCCGACGCCACGATGACGTCGGCGCCACCCGCGAAGGCGGCCTGGCGCAGCCCATGCAATCGGCGTGCCGCCGCCGCCCCACCCGAAATGGCAGCGTCGATCCGATCGATGTAATCGTAGACAACGCGACCGTAATCACCGGCCGCGGCCAAATCGCGCGCGCGTGCCACCAGCGACGTACTGAAGAAGCAGCGCACGGCTCCCGGGATGCGGGCGACTTCCTCATCGCCACATAGCCAGACGTTCTCCTCCACCTCGCGCCACCCGGTCGCCTCGTGCGCGAAGGTCCTGTAGATCACCAGGCACCCTGCGCGACCGAGCGCCCGCGCGAGATGGTGCGGCCGCTGCGGTTGCGGCATGCACCAATCGAGATTCAACTCGAAGATGACGACCGGACGCGCCCCGGCCGCCACCCCGAGATGGAGCGCTGAGAATTCGGCAAAGCTGAGCTCCGCACCGTGATGCGGGCCGCCGGCGCTCCGTCGCCGCAGCGCGCGCGCCAGCCAATGTCGCGGTGCGTTCAACGCGCCCCGCAAAGGCGCCGGCAAGGTCCAGAAGATGCGTCGCAGGACATGACGCACGCGATCGCGCAGTTCCACGCGCAGGGCTCGCCGCGCCCGGCCAAGCGGCGGCTCGTCACTCACCTTCTTGCAGCGCCACGAAGCCGGTCATGGAAGAACTCCGCATAACGCCCGTACGCAAGTTTCCGGTCGAGGCGCGCCGCCAGTCCATAGTCGACGCCCTTGCGCTGCCTGCCGCCGGCGCGCGCCATGGCCGCGGCCAGCTCCGCGACGAACGCCGGATGCTCTCCGTGAATAATCTCCGCCAGATTCTCAGCGGTAAGATTCGTGATTTCCCCGAACGGCGGCGTCACAATATCCACGCGATCGTTTCCGCGGAACTGATAGGCTGAACCCACATCGGTCACCACGCAGTTCAAGCCGTTCGCCAAGGCCTCCCCGAGCGACAAGCTCCACCCCTCCCAATAAGATGGGAGCACGAAGACATCCGCGGCATTATAGTAAGGCGCCACCCCGCGCTGATAGCCGGCAAACGTCACTGCGCCGTCGAGGCCATGCTTGGCAACGTATTTTCTTAGTTTATTTTCGTAGGGCGCCTCGAGAACCCCTCCGAGCAAGACCAGGTGGGCATTCGCATGCTGGTCGTGCAGACGCTTGAACGCCATCAACAGGGGCCATTGCGCCTTGGTCGCCATAATCGATGCGACATTGAGATACACGACGGTGTCAGGGCCGATACCCAACGCTTCGCGCAACGCCGCCCGATCGGCCGCGGCCCCTTCCGCATGGATCGCGCCGGGGTCGATGCCGTTGGCCACCACAGCGATCTTGGCCAGATCCAGGCCGAGCCGAACGTCGGCGTATTCCGCCGCCGTGTGCGACACGCATAGGTAATCGGAGACAAAGGCGTCCGCGGATTGATAGGCTTCGATCTGCCGCGCCTCGAACCACACGTATGAATTGTGAATGGTTTCAACAAACGGCAGGCCCAAAGCCTTGCACTCCATGGCGCCGAAAACGCTGTAGTGCCCATTGACCAGGACTATGCGATGCGCCTCCAGCCATCGCCGATAAGCTTCCGCCGACAAACCTTCGGCATATATTTCAAGGCGCAGGCCGAGCTCACGCGCCTTGTCCGCCGCGTCACCGGCGCGCCCCAGACAGAGAATCATCACGGCATATCCTCGCGCCTGCAGCGACAAGGCGAGGTCAATCACGACATTTTCCATGCCGCCCTGCACGAAACTGTCGACCTGGAGCAGAATCGTGCGTCCCGACGGATCAATGACTTGCCGCGGTGCGATACGCTGCCGCTCCTCGGGACGACGGGTCTGCTCGACGAAGAGGTGGTTGACGGCGAACGCCAGTACGGCCGCCAGAGCCTCACGCGCCATCGCGTCCACGATCGGGCAGGACGCCACCTGACGTATACGCTGCGCCACTTTCGGACTGGGCGCCAGTGCCATGCAATCCGGACGGTTGAGCAACGGCCAGAGGTGCAGGAAATTACGATCGTTCGCGGCGAATAAAATGGCCACCGGGCTGTTCAATGCGCAAATCGCTTCGAGATTTGCGCATGCGGTCTCGCTCGAAAGCATCAACACGCCTCGGCCCGTGACCCGCGCGACGTCGACCTTGCCCGCCGCGTCGACGATCGTCTTGCACTGGCGGTCGATCCGGCACATTCCCGTCAACCAATCCGTAGCCGCACGATCCACGTAGACCGGGACGCTTTTTCGGTAAAATCGGGCGCGCTCCTTTTCATAGGCCATGAGTTTCGTGGCCTTTTCATGAATCTTATATTCATGCATCTGCGCGCTCAGTGAATTGCCATGAACGCGATAACGATACAGCACGTCCTCGGCGTCGAGGTGCGACACGACAAAAAACGCGTTGATGCGCATCCAGTAGTCGTAATCTTCGATGCCAAGCTGAGGATCGTAATCCCCCACCGCGCGCCCGATCCAACCCCGGTACATGAAACACGGGCCGATGAAATTGTCCTGCACGGTGTTCAAGTTCTCGGCACTCCGCGGCAGGCGGATCACGCTGTTGGCAGGATCAGGGCGATTGTGCGCGCGCCAAAGGGGATCCTGCAAAACCGCCCCAGCGTCGTCAATCGCCATGTAATCCGCGTAGACCATACCCGTGCGCGGATTTTTGCGGAGAAACTCCACCAGACGCTGCAACATCGTGGGCTCCATGATGTTGTCGGCCGAGGTCCATGTCCAGAATTCCCCGGTCGCCAGGTCGAAGCCATTGCTCAAGGCCTTGGGCAGCCGCTGATTGGACTGCGTGAAGCAGCGTACTCGCGGGTGATTCACATAGTCCGCAAGAACCTTTTCAACGCCGTCTGTGGAACCATCGTTGATGACGATGAGTTCAAACTCTTGATAGGTCTGCGCGAGGACGCTCTCGATCGAATCGCGCAGCAAGTCCGCTTGGTTGTAGACCGGCAGCACGACACTGACCAGCCCCTCTTGCAGTGCGCAGCACGATGCGCGCATGGGGTCGCTGCCAACGGCCACACGAAAGTCCAGGCGCGCAACCAGGGGGGGATGTGAGGTCGAGTTGAGGCGGGGATACAGACGCGCGACATAGCGACGCACGCGACGAGCCGCCGGCTTGAGAAGCGACGGCAGCGGAACGCGCCTGAGCGCACCTCGCAAAATGCGGCCTATCGAATATTGCCCCGCCGAGTCGGCGTATCCATGGCGCACGAGCCGCGCCAGCGCGCGCAGGGGGCGCGTGATCCGCCATGAGCGGCTTGCCATGATGCCCTCGAGCCGACGGCGCAAGGCATCACGCTGGGCGATCGCCTCGGCGACCTGCAACGCTCCGGCATTTCGCTCCCTGCTCCCCAACGCGTCCGTTTGCAGATCGAGGCCGACGAACACCGCGATGTCCCGATCGATCTGTTCGGGATTGCGCCAATAATCTTCCGCAAAAATGACCTTGCGTACCCCGGTGCGGCTCCGCTCGAACGCCTCGACAACTGCCGCCGCCCAGCCCGCGGCATATTCACCAGCCTGGCTGCCCGGCGTGGACGGATCCGTGACGAACACCAGAAAATGGGTGGGCGCCGTCGATTCTGCGCTGGCAAGACGCAGGCCAAGGCGACGCATGCGCGCTTGCATCGATTCGCGCTGAACAGCATCAGGGCACAGCACGCCCAGGATTGCCCGTTCGGCGGCGCCACTCACGCCCGCACCCGTTCGTCGTGCAATTCACGAGCTCGACCGTGCTCGGCGTCCGGCACGCAGCACATCATGTCGCGCCTCCGGTCTCATAAGCATGCAGCACATCGTCAACCGCACCGAACATCCGGGCCTTGCCGCGTTCCATCCACAGTACCTTGTTGCAGGTCTGCCGGATGACTTCGTTGGAGTGAATCGCAAGCACCACGATCTCGGCACGGGCATGCAACTGCGTCAGGCGCCTGTTGGCCTTTTCCTGAAAACTCGCGTCACCAACCCCAAGCACCTCGTCAAGCAAAAGAATATCAGCGTCAACCGCGGTCGAAATCGCAAATGCCAACCTGACGCGCATTCCGCTCGAATAGGTGCGCAACGGCAGGTCAAGGTAGTCTCCGAGCTCGGTAAACGCTGCGATGTCTTCCGTCTTCTGCCGGATTTCAGCGTCACTCAAGCCCAGCAGCAACCCACGCAACCGTATGTTCTGCCATCCCGTTGACTGGTCGTCCATACCCATCGCGATGTCAAGCAACGGAACCGCCTTGCCCTGCACCTCGACACGCCCAGCGGTCACCGGATAAATGCCTGCGAGCACGCGCAGCAGCGTGCTCTTGCCGGCGCCGTTATGGCCGATGACGCCGAGACGGTCTCCACTCTCGAGATCGAGACTCAGGTCGTCGATCGCCTTCACGATCACAACGCCCGAGTTGTCCTCGGCAATACCATTGCGTCGACCAAGCCGCATCACACGCTTCTTCAGCGACTGCGCCGAAATGTCGAAAATAGGAAGATCGAGATGAACGCCTTCCAGGGATATACGCGCCGCCATGTATCAGATCCAATATGGAATACGTTTATGATAGCGACCGGTAACCCACAACGCCGTGAACCAGCCCAGCACTGCCATGCCGGCCGCCATCATCCATACGGACGGCGAGGGAATGCGCCCAAGCAGCGGCTCTCGCACGATTTCCATCAGGTAAGCGAGCGGATTGAACTCCACAATCCAGTGATGCTTGCCGGCCAGCATGCGCCCGGAAAACAGAATAGGCGTCACGTAAAATGCCACTTGCAGAAACGATGCCACGATTTGCGGCAAATCCCGAAAACGCGCCGCAAGCAGACCGACAACCGCACCGACCCACGTCGCATTCAAAACGAGAAGAATGATCCCGGGAACAAACATCGGAATCGCCATCCAATTCTTCACGCCAAAAATCAGGAGCACGACGACGACAATGGCAAAATTGTGCGCGAAAATGACAATATTTCGCCAGACGACCTGCAGCAAATATATCAGGCGAGGCGTCCGCACCTGGCGTATGTAGTTTGCGCTTTCCACATAAGCCATGCAACCTTCATTGACAATACCCGCGAACAAACCCCATACGACGATGCCAATGGCAATCATCGGCAGATAGTCCCCAAGTTTCTGCCCAAATAATGTGCCATAGACGATTCCAAGCGTCGCCACCAACACGCCCATGCTGATGGTCAGCCAAAACGGCCCGAGCTTGGACCGCGCATATCGTTGGCGGATTTGCAGCCATCCGAGCAGCGTCCACAGACGCCATGAAGCCAGACTTTGCGTCAGATCGATAAAGCTTCGTCGCAACGATTCCATGCGCAGGAAGGATGTGGTCAGTGAACGTTCAATTTTATCGGCGGCGCCACGCTGCCCGCCGTGGGATCAGACATTGCGCGCGGCGCCCCGCACCCACCGCAGGTAGCGCCAAAGCGTACCCGACCCCCAGAGTCGCAGAAGGCTGCGCACATGGCGCAGCAGTTGCAACACGTGCGCGTGGCTGCTTCGCCTGCCGGTGTGCACGATGCTGGCATCTTCAGCGCCGACGAGTTCGTAGCCGGCAAGTTGCAGTCGCAGGCAGATGTCGACGTCTTCGCAGTAGAGCCGGTAAGCGGCATCGAACCCGCCGAGCTTGGCGTAGGCATCGGCATCGAACAGCATACAAGCCGCGTTGACCCAGTCGGCCGCCGAACGCTCACCAGGCCCGACGTAGCGTCGCAAGAGGTTCAGCGGTGTCGGCACGGGGCGAGGTGGATTGCAGGCGTGTCCCGCCGCATCGAGCTGGCGCGGGTAGGCACAAGCGGCGCGCGGGGCGCGGTCGAGCGCATGACACAGTTCGGGAAACGGATCGGCGTGCAGTCGCACATCCGGGTTGAGCACGGCGAAGTAGCGAACCGATTCGCAGGCGCGAAACGCCGCGTTGTGGTTGGCGCCGAATCCCAACGGATGTACGTTGCGCCGAATGCACAACTCGATGCCCGAGCACGCCGCCGCAGCCTCGGCCTCGAGTTCGGGCTCCGGAAGATTCAAGGTCAGCACGATGCGCCTGACGCTGCTGTGCGCGTACCGCGCCAGATCGCGCAGCAAGTCAAGCACATCGGCGCCGTGCCGGTGGCTGACGATCGACACGACAACCGAGCGCTGCGCTGCATCAACCGGACTGGTGGACATGCAATCAACATCAGTCATCGGACGTCCGATCGAATCACTGCGCTGAAGTTCCCGCCTACCTTCGTAGCGCCGCGGCGGGTGCAGCGCACCGACGCGTGCGCCTGCACCTTGGCATCGCTCCGCCGCGCGGCCGAAGCGCCACCGCGATCGCGTGGCCAAGCCTGAATCGGGCGGAATGGTCGGCGGCATTGAACGAACGACGAATGTGAGAAAGTGCCGTTGCACGAGGATAGGAGAGGAACAATTCACATTTCATTGTCAATGTGAAAAATTCCCATTTAATTATCGCATACCGAACTCAAATTCGAGTTTCAATATACAACGCGCCGACGCGGCGCGACAACGCGCAAAGGCGCGCGTTCTTGATGCGGTGCAGGCTTAGTGCACGCTTATCCGCCGTACATCGACCACACCACCGCCGCCAGCAGCGTCACCAGCAGCCCCAGCGCGAAACCCAGCAGGGCCTGCAGCAGACGGTTGGTGCGCTGCTGCTCGGCGAGCAGCTGGCGATTGAGGTCGCGGTCGCCGCCGTGCGCGGCGTGTTCCAGCGCCTGGTGCACCAGCCTGGGCAGCGCCGGCAGGTACTGCGCGTAGCGCGGCGCCTCGCGCTGAAGGTGATCGCGGAACGCGCGCCAGCCGACCTGGCTGCGCATCCAGCGCTGCAGGAAGGGCTGCGCCGTGCTCCACAGGTCGAGCTCGGGGTCGAGCTGACGGCCCAGACCCTCGACGTTGAGCAGGGTCTTCTGCAGCAGCACCAGCTGCGGCTGGATCTCGACCTTGAAGCGGCGCGAGACCTGGAACAGCCGCATCAGGATCTGCCCCAGCGAGATGTCCTTCAGCGGGCGCTCGAACTGCGGCTCGCACACCGTGCGCACCGCCGCCTCGAGTTCCTCGACGCGCACGTCGGCCGGCACCCAGCCCGACTCCAGGTGCAGTTCGGCCACGCGCCGGTAGTCGCGCTGGAAGAAGGCGATGAAGTTCTGCGCCAGGTAATCCTTGTCGAACGCCGACAAGGCCCCCACGATGCCGAAGTCCAGCGCGATGTACCAGCCGAAGGTCTGCGGCTCGACGCTGACCATGATGTTGCCCGGGTGCATGTCGGCGTGGAAGAAGCCGTCGCGGAACACCTGGGTGAAGAAGATTTCGACGCCGGCTTGCGCCAGCCGCGGGATGTCGACGCCGGCCTCGCGCAGCCGCTCGACCTGGCTGATCGGCACGCCGCGCATGCGTTCCATGACGATCACGCTGGAGGTGCACAGGTCCCAGTACATCTGCGGGATCAACACCAGCCCGAGGCCGTCCATATTGCGGCGCAGCTGCGCGGCGTTGGCCGCCTCGCGCACCAGGTCGAGCTCGTCGTGCAGGTATTTGTCGAATTCGGCGACGACTTCGCGCGGCTTCAGGCGCTTGCCGTCGGCCCAGGCACGCTCGACCCAGGCGGCAAGCACGCGCATCAGGTCGAGGTCCTGCTCGATGATGCTGCGCATGCCCGGGCGCAGCACCTTGACGGCGACGTCGTGGCCGCCCTGGGCGGCCGGCAGCGTCGCGAAATGCACTTGCGCGATCGACGCGCTGGCCACCGGGCGGTGCTCGAAGGTGTCGAACAGCTGCGCCAGCGGCCGCCCCAGCGCGGCCTCGATCTGCGCCACCGCGAGCTCGGAATCGAACGGCGGCACGCGATCCTGCAGCCGCGCGAGCTCGTCGGCGATGTCCACCGGCAGCAGGTCGCGCCGCGTCGACAGCATCTGGCCGAACTTGACGAAAATGGGGCCGAGGTTTTCCAGCGCCAGGCGCAGGCGCTCGCCGCGCGGTGCGTCGAGTCGGCGCCCCCAGCCCACGACGTGCGTGAGCGCCACCAGCCAGCGGTGGCGGAAGCCGCTGAGCAGCAGGTGGTCGAGCCCGTAGCGCCGTATCGTGTAGGCGATGCGCAGCAGCCGCAGCAGTCGTCGCATGCGCGGCTCAGCCCTGGGCGCCGTCGTTCGGCCGGCGCTGCAGCGCGGCCACGCGCTTGTCCAGCCGCGCGACGGCGTCGCGCACGCGCGCGATGCGTGACGCCACGGCGTCGAACTCGCCGCGCGCAACGAGCAGGCGCGGCGCCTCGGCCAGCCAGCCGCGCGCGCCCTCGAGCGCGCGCTCGTGCAGCCGCTCGCCGTGCGCGCGCGCCGCGTGCAGTGCGCGCCCCAGGCGATGCGCGGCGATGTCGCCGAGCCACGGCGCGAGCTCGTCCTCGACGTCGACGCTCAGGTGTTCCATGCTCCACGACATCGCCTGCGCGAACTCGGCGTCGCCGGCGATGTGCACGCCGCCGATCGGCTGGCCGCGCAGGCGCGCCGCGAACAACTCGGTCAGGTCGGCATCGATGCGCAGCGCCGGGGCCTCGCCCTCGCTCGGCGCGGCCAGCGCGAACACGCCGTCGGCACCGAGTTCGAGCTCGAGCTCGACGCCGGCTGCGCGCAGGCCCACGCGCTTGCCGCGATGCGGCGCCAGCCGCGTGCGCGCACCGTCGCTCAGGGCATGATTGAGCACAGCCACGCCGCGGCTCAGCAAGGCGCGGCTCACTGCGGCGGGCACGGGCAGGGTTTCAGGCGCGGCCATGGCTGTCGGGATCAAAACGCTCATTCTATCGAGCCCCCCGCATCGCGAGCTCGACATCGGACGCGGCGGCCCCGCGCGCCGCGGGGCCGCGCGCCTTGCGCCTCAGCCCAGCGCCTCGATGCCCACCAGGGTCCAGTCGCCGCCGGCGGCCGGGCGCACCAGCTGCCAGACCTCGCGCACCGGCTGCGCCCCGCCCCAGCTGCCCTCGCGCACCAGTCCGGCGAGCTCGACGCTGGCGCGTTGCTCGTCGTCGCGCGACAGCAACTCGAGCAACAGCGCCTGCAGCGTGACGACCTCGGAGCGCCCGCCGCCGGCGCGGCGCCCGAGCGCGGCCTGCAGGCTCGCATACAGCTCCGGAGCGGTGCTGTCGCGCAGCGGGCGCAGGTCGCCTGCGTCCAGCGCCTGCCGCAGGTCGAGATAGCGCTGGCGTGCCTGCGCCAGGAAGGCGGCCTCGTCGAATCCGTCGACACGCGGCGGCCGTGCCGGCGCCAGACCTTCGAAACGCTGCGCCGGCTGGTAGGACTCCTGACCGATCTGGGTCAGGTCATAACCGCGCGCCCAGTCGCGCGGCGGCACGCGCGGCGCGCGGCGCACACGCCACCACAGCAGCCACAACGCGATCGCCGCAAAAGCCGCGACGGCAGCGCCGTAAAGCAGGGACGGGTGGTTCATGGCCGGGCCAGCATGGTGTTGTGCGTTTGACACAATGCTCGCAAAGCGCACGGACCCTGTCCAGAACCTGGACCCCAATTAGTTGCGGTTTCGTCAGATTTTCACACCAATATGCAGCGCGACGACTCCGGCGGTCAAGTTATGCCAGTGGACCTGGCTGAAACCCACGTCTTCCATCATCGACTTGAGCGTCGCCTGATCCGGATGCTTGCGAATCGACTCGGCCAGGTAGCGGTAGCTTTCGGCATCGCCGGCGACCATCGACCCCAGCCGCGGCAGCACCTGGAACGAATACCAGTCGTAGGGCTTGCGCAGCGGTTCCCACGGCCGTGAAAACTCCAGCACCAGCAGTTTGCCGCCGGGCTTGAGCACGCGCTGGAATTCGGCCAGCGCGCGTTCCTTGTGCGTCATGTTGCGCAGGCCGAACGCGACGGTGACGCGGTCGAAGCTGGCGTCGGCGAACGGCAGTCGCTCGGCGTCGCACTGCGCCGCCGGCACGCACAGTCCGGCGTCCTCCAGCCGCGTGCGGCCCTCGCGCAGCATCGAGGCGTTGATGTCGGTCGACACGACCATGCCGGCGTCGCCGACCTGACGCGCGAAGGCGCGCGCCAGATCGCCGGTGCCCGAGGCGATGTCGAGCACCCTGAAGCCCGGGCGCACCCCGGCCAGCGCCACCGTGAACGCTTTCCAGACGCGGTGCAGCCCCGCGCTCATCAAGTCGTTCATCAGGTCATAGCGCGGCGCGACCGAGTCGAACACGGCGGCGACGCGGCGCGCCTTGTCGCGCACCGGGACGTCCTGGAAGCCGAAGTGGGTGGTCTTTTCAGTGTTCATGAGTGTGTCCATGGCCCGCGCGCGGCGTCGTGGGCATCGGTTCATCGCGGTCGCGCCCGGCCTCGGCCAGGCGCCGTTCGTAGTCCTGCCACAGCCGCTGCTGGTCGGCGCCGAGCTCGTAGAGGTAGGCCCAGGTATAAATACCCGTGTCGTGGCCGTCAGAAAAACGTGGCTGCACCGCGTAATTGCCGACAGGCTCGAGCGATTCGAGGGTTACATCGCGCTTGCCGGTCTGCAGCGTTTCCTGCCCGGGGCCGTGGCCACGCACTTCGGCCGACGGCGAATAAATTCGCATCAGCTCGAAGGCTATGCGGAAAATCGCACCATCATCGAAGCAGACCTCGAGCTCGCGCGAGCCTCGGTGCACGGTCAGTTGGGTCGGGGTGGGGTCGGGAATTGCGGCAGCCATCGTCGTCTCGTACCGTATCGCATCGTGACACGGGCTCCTTATTATGCGGCGGCGGGCGCTGCGGGCGGCGGCCGCCGGGTTTCAGCGGCGTCATGCCGGATTCGGCCACTGCGGAGCACAGCACGATGCGATTCCCCTCGAGAACCTGGCAAACCTGGCTGGGTGGGCCGGCCGCGGTCCTGCTGCTGGCGTGCGCCGCACCCGCGTACGCCGCCTTGGGTCAGGGCGCCGCCTCGATCACCGCCGACGGCACGCCGGTGGCGCAACGCGCGCTGCAGGCGCTCGCCTCGGGCGTCACCGCGCAAAGCGTGACCACGCCGGCCGGTGTGCTGGTGACGGAATATGTCAGCCAGGGTGTGGTGTTCGCCGTGACGTGGAGCGGCCCGGTCATGCCCGACCTGCCCGGTCTGCTGGCCGACGCCTTCCCCACGCTGCACGCCTGGCTGGCCGCGCACCCGGGGCCTCCCAACCAGCCGCTGCGCATGGACACCGCGCAGCTGGTGGTGCACGCCGACGGCCACATGCGCGCCTTCAGCGGCGTGGCCTATCTGCCGGCGCAGGTTCCGACCGGTTTCGACATCTCCCAGCTCGACAACTGACGTGAGCGCCCCTACGAGAGCGTGGCTGGCGCGGCTGGCACTGGGTGCCGCGTCCCTGGCGCTGGCCGGTTGCGGCGGCGGCGGAGGCGGAGGCGGGTCGAGCACCCCACCGACCACGACGACTCAAACCCCGCCCGCACCGATCGTGCAGCTGGCAGCCAACCAGCTCGCGGTCACCGTCGAGCAGGAACCGGACATCACCACCTACATCACCGCGGACACCCCCTACGCGACCGTCACGGTGTGCGATGCACTCGGCAACTGCAGCACGGTCGACCATGTGCTGGTCGACACCGGCTCGTATGGCTTGCGCCTGTTCGCGTCGGCGCTGTCCAGCAACGTGCAGCTCACGCCGATGCTGTCGACGTCGACGGGAACCAGCGGCCAGCCGATCGGCGAATGCGCCAGCTTCATCTCCAGCTCGGTGTGGGGCGCGGTGCGCATCGCGACCATCCAGCTCGGCGCGATGACGGCGAGCAATGTGCCGATACAGATCATGGCCGACCCGACCTTCCCGGACAAATCGACTGCGCTGTCAGGCAGCACCAACGGGGTCTGCCCCAACGCAAGCGCGAAGTCCAGTGAGCAGCAGTTCGGCGCCAAGTGGGTCCTCGGGATCGGCATGTTCAAGAATGACATCCAGTCGTACTACGCCTGCACCACGTCGAGCTGCACCCGTGTGACGCCGCCGCATCAGGTGAGCAACCCGGTGGCGTCGCTGCCCACCGACAACAACGGCGTGATCCTGACGCTGCCCGCGGTCAGCGCGAACCAGACGACCTTGTCGGGCGTGCTGACCTTCGGCGTCGACACGCAAAGCAACAATCAGCTCGACGGCTACACGGTGCTGCAGGCCACAACCAGCGGCGACCTCACCGCGACCATGAACGGCGCGAGCTACCCGGCCAGTTTCATCGACAGCGGCTCGAACGCGTACTTCGTCGACCTGCCCGGGGTCACGCCCGGCAGCGATGGCTTCTACGATCCGCCGCAGTTGACCACCTACCCGGTAACGCTGAGCGCGGGCAGCGTCAGCTACGCGAGCAACGTGTCGGTGCAGGCCTCCGGCTCGCAGCTGGGCATCGCCGTGTACCCCAACCTGGCCGCGCCATCGAAATCGAAGCAGGCCCAGGACTTCGGGCTGCCGTTCTTCTACGGCAAGTCGATCGCCTACGTCATCGAAAGCGCCGTGACCTCGCACGGCACCGGACCGTTCTACGCGATCAAATAAAAAAAACCCAGGCCTCACGGCCTGGGTCAATTGCACACTCTCTGAAAAGAGCCGGAAACGGCTCAGTGACATTCTGATACTTCCATTGCATCTTGTCCAGCCCCTCTCGTCGTGAATTGAGCAGCAGAATCGCCTGAACCTTTGACTTTCGGCCGCGGCGCACCGAACATTCAGGGAAAACCCTAGGCCAAGCGATGGACAAGCACTACCTGACCCCGCTGTTCGCACCCCGTTCGATCGTCGTCTTCGCCGACGACAGCACCGCACAGGCACGCGCGCTGCGCGAAGCGCTCGATGCGCGGCTCTACAAGGGCCACGTGCAGTTCCTCGACATCAACGGCAGCGGCACGCTCGAGCAGCTCGGCAAGGCACGCGCCGATCTGGCCATCGTCGCGCTGCCCGCCGAGCAGCTCGCCAGCGCGCTGGAAATCGCCGGGCGCATCAACTGCCGCAGCGCGCTGCTGCTGTCCAGCGGCATCGATGCGCAGCACGCCGACGCGCTGAAGGCGATCGCGCAGCGCGAAGGCATGTATCTGCTGGGCCCGAACACGCTGGGCTTCCAGCGCCCGCAGCTCAAGCTCAACGCCAGCAGCGCGGGCCCCCTGGCCAAGGCCGGCCCGCTGGCGCTGGTGTCGCAATCGGGCTCGCTGACCGCGTCGATGCTCGACTGGGCGCGCAAGAACGGCGTGGGCTTCTCCACCGTGGTTTCGGTGGGGCCGCACACCGGCCTGGACATCCCCGACGCGCTCGACTTCCTCGCCAACGACCCCGCCACGCACAGCATCATCGTTTATTTCGAGGGCATCTCCGACGCGCGCCGCTTCATGAGCGCGCTGCGCGGCGCCGCCATCGCCAAGCCGGTGATCGTGCTCAAGGCCGGGCGCAAGCCGGCCGGCAACGAAGCCGCGCAGACCCACAGCGG
>JAKAHP010000185.1 GCA_021825505.1 Pseudomonadota bacterium | reverse complement strand
GCGTCGCCGAGTTCGCCGGCACGGCGCGCGGCCGCCGCCAGCGCGGCGTCGAAGGCGGCGGGCAGGCCGTGCGCGGCGAGTTGCTCGAGCGCGGCGGCGGTGGTGCCGCCCTTGCTCGTGACCTGCGCGCGCAGCTGCGCCGGGCTCAGGCTCGAGCCGCGCGCGAGTTCGGCGGCGCCGGCCACGGTGCCCAGCGCGAGGCGCTGCGCGAGTTCAGCGCTCAGTCCCAGGCGCGCGCCGGCTGCGCTCATCGCCTCGATCACGTAGAACACATAGGCCGGCCCCGAGCCCGACACCGCGGTCACCGCGTCGAGTTGCGCCTCGCTGTCCACCCACAGCAGCTCGCCGGTCGGCGCCAGCACCGCCTCGGCCGCCACGCGGTCGGCGCTGTCGCAGGCGGCGCTGGCGTACAGCCCGGCGATGCCGCGGCCGATCAGCGCCGGCGTGTTGGGCATCGCGCGCACGATGCGCGCGGCGCCGGTGCGACGCGCGATCGCGGTGCAGCGCACGCCGGCCATGATGCTGACGTGCAGCGCGTCACCGAGGTGGGGCGCGGCCTGCGCCGCGGCTTCGGCGAAGCTCTGCGGCTTGACCGCCCACACCACGACCGTTGCCTGGCGCAAAGCGGCCTGCGGCGCCGCCAGAGCGTGCACGCCGTGCGCCTGCAACAGGCGGTCGCGCTGGTCCGGGTTCGGTTCGACCACGACGAGGCGCTCGGCGTCGACGCCAGCTGCGCGCAAGCCGCCCAGGATCGCGGCGGCCATATTGCCGCCACCGATGAAAGCGATGGTGTCCATCGGGTCATTATCGCCGCGCCGGCGGCGCATCGGATGCGGGCAGCTCGGCCGTGTCCCAGCAGCCGATGAAGCCGGCGCCTCGGCGCCGCACGCGGCGGCCGTGTCGACGAACGACGCTGGCCCGCATGAAGTTGCACGCAATCGCGATCGGTCTGCGCGGCATTGTCGGCTCAATTTCCCGTCTCCGCATCGTATGCGGTCACGCACCAACCGATGAAGCGTCGTCACACTCACCTGTTTTGCGAGAACTTTCGACGCGGATACGTCTCTAACACCTTGCTGCACGCTGCAGCACCGTTCCACCGCATTCCGGAGACCCGACCATGAAAGACCCAGCGAGCGCGCTCGATCACGTCGACCGCCGCATCCTCGCCCTGTTGCAAGGCGACGGGCGCATGTCCAACCTGGCGCTGGCGCAAGCCGTGCATCTGTCACCGACCGCTGTGCTCGAACGCGTCCGTCGGCTGGTTCGCGAGCGCTTCATCCTCGGTTACGAGGCGCGCTTGAATCCGCACAAGCTCGACGCCACGCTGCTGGTGTTCATCGAAGTCGTGCTCGAACGCGACAACACCGAGGCGTTCGATCGCTTCCAGGCCGCGGCACTCGAGCACCCCGAAATCCTCGAATGCCACATGGTCACCGGCAGCTTCGACTACCTGCTCAAGGCCCGCGTGGCCGACATGGCCGCCTACCACGCCTTCCT
The DNA here is from genome assembly GCA_021825505.1 of Pseudomonadota bacterium. Classification (GTDB taxonomy): domain Bacteria; phylum Pseudomonadota; class Gammaproteobacteria; order Burkholderiales; family Burkholderiaceae_C; genus Thiomonas_A. Next base: position 4,409 of record JAKAHP010000185.1, on the reverse strand, counting down.
CAACGACTCGCTGCTCAACCTTCCCGGCGTGCGCGAAACCCACACCTACGCGGTGATCGAGGAGGTGAAGAACACCCAGGCCCTGCGCGTCGAGTGACGGCCCGCGTCACGCGGCCTCGCGCAGTGCGTCGAGCTTGACCACGCCGGGCAGGTCACAGCCGAGCACCGCGCGGCGCAGCGCGTCGATCGCCTGCAGCCGGGTGTAGCTCTTGCGCCACGCCAGCACCACGCGGCGCGACGGCACCGGCTCGCAGAACGGCACGTAGCTGATGCGCCCGGGGGCGTCGGGCTGCGGCGTCCCCGGCTGCAGCGGCACCGAGGTGCGCGGCAGGATCGTGATGCCCATGCCCGACGCGACCATGTGCTTGATCGTTTCCAGCGACGAGCCCTCGAAGCTGCGCCGTATGCCTTCGGAGGCCGGCGAGAAGCGTGCGAACTCGGGGCAGACCTCGAGCACGTGGTCGCGGAAACAGTGCCCGGTGCCGAGCAGCAGCATCGTTTCATCCTTGATCGCCTCGCTGCGCACCGGCGGTCCGTCGGCCAGCCGGTGACCGGCCGGCACCGCGACGACGAAGGGCTCGTCGTACAGCGGGGCCACCGCCAGGCCCTGGTCGGGGAAGGGTTCGGCGAGGATCGCCGCGTCGAGCTCGCCGTTGCGCAGCATGTCGAGCAGCTTGACCGTGAGCTGCTCCTGCAGCAGCAGCGGCATCTGCGGCGTCGCCGCGATGACGCGGCGCACCAGCGGTGGCAGCAGATACGGCGCGATCGTGAAAATCACCCCCAGGCGCAGCGGCCCGGCCAGCGGATCCTTGCCGCGCTTGGCGACCTCGCGGATCGCCGCGGCCTGCTCGAGCACGCGCTGTGCCTGCTCGACGATTTCCTGCCCGATCGGCGTGATGCTGACCTCGCTGCCGCCGCGCTCGAACAGTTTGACGTCGAGTTCGCTCTCGAGCTTGCGAATCGCCACCGACAAGGTCGGCTGGCTGACGAAGCAAGCCTCGGCAGCTCGCCCGAAGTGGCGCTCGCGCGCCACCGCGACGATGTAGCGGAGTTCGGTCAGTGTCATAGACCGAATTGAAGCACGAATCACGCAGGATTGTTCATCACTATCACGCCGCGAGCCAGTCGACGCCGCCGCCGAGCCAGCGCTCGAGATGGGCGCGTGCGGCCTGAGGCGCGTGCTGCAACAGCCACGCGGCGGCGTCGCGCGCGCATTCGACGAGCTCGGCGTCGAGCGCCAGATCGGCGTGGCGCAAGGCCTGCAGCCCCGACTGGCGGCGGCCGAGCAGCTCGCCGGGGCCGCGCAACTCGAGATCGCGCTGCGCCAGCGCGAAACCGTCGGCGCTGTCGCGCAGCGCCTGCAGCCGCGCGCGCGCGGTGGCCGACAGCGGCGCGGCGAACAGCAGCAGGCATTCGGCGGCGCCGCCGCCGCGGCCGACGCGACCGCGCAGCTGGTGCAATTGCGACAGGCCGAAGCGCTCGGCGTGCTCGACCACCATCAGGCTGGCCGTGGGCACGTCGACGCCCACTTCGATCACCGTGGTCGCCACCAGCAGGCGCAAGCGCCCGGCGGAGAAGTCGTCCATCACTTCGGCCTTGCGCGCCGCCGGCATGCGCCCGTGCAGCAGGCCGACCCAGGCCGCGTGCTCGCCGAGCGCGGCCTGCAGCTCGGCGTACGCGGCCTCGGCGGCACGCAGCTCGCTTTCGCCCTCCTCGATCAGCGGGCACACCCAGTAGGCCTGGCGGCCGTCGGCGATCTGGGCGCAGACGCGGCGGATCAGCTCGTCGCGCCGCGCCTCGTCGAACACGCGCGTGCGCACCGGCGTGCGCCCGGGCGGCATGCCGGCGATGGTCGACACGTCGAGGTCGCCGAACAGCGCCATCGCCAGCGTGCGCGGAATCGGCGTCGCGCTCATCATCAGCAGGTGCGGCTCGCACGCGCCGCCCTTGGCGCGCAGCTGCAGGCGCTGCGCGACGCCGAAGCGATGCTGTTCGTCGACGATGGCCAGTCCGAGGCGGGCGAAGTGCACGCTGTCCTGGATCACCGCGTGCGTGCCGACCACCAGCGCGGCCTCGCCGCTGGCCGCGCGCGCCAGCTCGGCGGCGCGCTCGCGCGGCTTCTGCGCGCCGCGCAGCCAGGCCACGCCGACGCCCAGCGGCTGCAGCCACTCGGCCAGCTTGCGCAGGTGCTGGCCGGCGAGGATGTCGGTCGGCGCCATCAGCGCGCACTGGAAACCGGCGTCGAGCGCGTGCGCTGCGGCCAGCGCGGCGACCACGGTCTTGCCGCTGCCGACGTCGCCCTGCAGCAGCCGGTGCATCGGCTGCGCGCGCTGCAGGTCGGCGACGATCTCGGCCACGCAGGCGTCCTGCGACGCGGTCGGGGTGAACGGCAAGGCCGCGCGCAGACGCAGCGCCAGCTGTCCGCTCCCGGCCGGCATGGCCCAGGCGCGCAGCGTGGCGCGGCGTGCTCGCGCCAACTGCTGAGCCATCTGCTGCGCGAGCAGTTCGTCGAACTTGATGCGCTGCCACGCCGGGTGGGTGCGCGCCTCGAGCTCGGCCAGCACGGTGCCCGGCGGCGGCGCGTGCAGCAGGCGCAGGCTGGGGCCGATCGCCGGCAGGCAGTAGCGCTGCAGCAACGCGTCGGGCAGCCACTCGGCGAGGTCGAGCCGGCGCAGCGCGGCGGCGACCGCGGCGCGCAGCCAGTCCTGGCTGATGCCGGCGGCGCTCGGATAGACCGCGGTCAGGCGCTCGGGCAGCGGCGCATCGGGGGTCGCCACGCGGCACGACGGGTGCACCATCTCGAAACCGTACAGCCCGCGCCGCGGCTCGCCGCGGATGCGCAGCAGCTTGCCCGCCGCGTACTGCCGCGACCAGTTCGGGTAGAAGTGGAAAAAACGCAGCTCGAGGCTGCCGCTGTCGTCGTCGACCACCACGCGCAGCTGGCGCCGCCCGCCGCTCACTTCGGCGCTGCGCACGCGCGCCTGCACCACCGCGGCCACGCCGTCGCGCAGCGCCGCGATCGGCGTCAGCCGCGTCTCGTCCAGGTAGTGCAGCGGCAGGTGCAGCGCCCAGTCCCAGTCGCTGTGCAGCCCCAGACGCGCGCCGGGGTCGGTGGCGCGCTTGGCAACGGCCGACTTGGCAGCGGCGGGCTTGGCCGCGGCCGGTCCGGCGACCGCCGTCTTCGCAGCAGCGGGTTTGCGCTCGGTCGGCATCGACGCTGCGTTCAGCCGGCGTTGGCGACGCTGAGGCCGTCATCGCGCGCGGCGCCGGCGCGGCACAGCGCGTCCAGCGTGTCGTCGAACAGCGCCGGCAAGGCCTGTTGCGGCCAGAAGCGCCGCGCGACCTCGGCCAGCAGCGGCGCGTCGGCGAACCACTGCCGCAGCGCCGCGCGCGGCAGCGCCTCGGCGTGCTGCATCAAGTGGAACTTCAGCAGCACGCGCACGCCGTGGCGGGCGTGGCGCAGCGGGTCGGCGACGAAGGCGTCGAGGCGCTGCCGCGCGCGCTGCAGCGCCGCGTCGACGTCGCTGAAGGCCGCGCCGTGCCCGGGGATCACGCAGCGCGGGCGCAACGCGGCGATGCGCTGCAGGGTGTCGCGCTGCGCGCCGAACGCCGGCTCGCCGCGCAGCTCGGGAAAGATCACGCCGAAGCCGTCCTGCCACAGCGCGTCGCCGCTGATCAGCACGCCGCTGGCGGGGTCGAACAGCATCAGCGCATGCGGGTCGTGCCCGGGCGCGGCGTGCGCCTGCCACGGCCGCGCGCCGAGCAGCACCGTGCTGCCGGCGGCGATGCCGCGCACGGCACGGAACGCCGCGGCGCGCTGCGCGGTGGCGCGAAAGCTCAGCGCGTCCTCGTCCCAGGCGTTGACCGCGTCGAGCTCGCCCGCCGGCACTTCGATCGCGCAGGCCTGCGGCCCGCCGTGGGCGGCCTGCAGCGCGGCGTTGCCGCCGCAATGGTCCGAGTGCAGATGGGTGTTGACGATGCGCCGCAGCGCTCGGCCTTGCAGCAGCTCGGCGAGCAGCGCGACGGTCTGCGGCGCATGCTGCACATAGCCGGTGTCGACCACGGTGGCACTGCCGTCGGCTTCGAAGCCGACGACGCTGTTGGCCGACAGCCAGCCGCGCTCGAGCACGGCAAGGGTCGGGGGCAGGGTGGGTTGGGGCATGATTCGACGACGAGCGCGCCACGACGGGCTGGCGCGCTTAGGATAAACCGATGCGCCGCCGCGGGGGCGGCGCCGGCGCGGATCCTGGAGGCGCGATGGACGAATTCGACCCGAACCACGCCGAACTGCACGCCGCGTTCGCGCGCCTGCACGCGGCCAGCCGCGCCGAGCCCTACCCCGACTGGCCGCGGCGGCGCGACCGCCTGCGCCGGCTCGACGCGCTGGTGCGCGGCCACGAGCGCGAGCT
>JAKAHP010000184.1 GCA_021825505.1 Pseudomonadota bacterium | reverse complement strand
CCGATCTCGGCGCCGCGCGGCAACTGGGCTTGAAGTGGTAACATGTTTACCACTTTAACTCGGCCGCGCTGCCGCTGCAAGCGCCGGGTTCAGGCGCGGCGCGGTGCCGGTCGCGCCAGCGTGTCCCAGTCGGCAATGCCCAGCAGCACCTCGCACAGCGCCTGCGCGGCGCGCGACGGCGCGCGCTCGGCGCGCTGCAGCAGACCGATGCGGCGCTCGATCGCCGGTTGCGCCAGCGCCACGCAGCGCGCGCCGAGCTCGCGCATCTGCGGCACGCAGAAGCCCGGCACCACGCTGACCCCCAGGCCCTGCGCGACCATGCGCCCGACGGTCGCGAGCTGGTGGCATTCGAACGCGACCGTGAGCTCGTGGCCGGCGTCGGCGAACGCGCGCTCGATCAGCACGCGCACCGCCGACGGGCGCTGCAGCGCGATGAAGCGCTGCGCGGCGAGCTCGCCCAGGTGCAGCGCGGTGCGGTGCGCGGGGTGCGCGCGCGGCGGCACGACGCCGACGAAACGGTCCGTGTAGAACGGGGTGAAGCGCAGCCGTTCGACGTTGTCGGGCTCGAACGCGATGCCGAGTTCGACGCGTCCGCCGCGCACCATCTCGAGCACCTGCTCGTTGATCACGTCGTGCACCGCGACGTCGATGCGCGGGTGGCGCTCGACGAAGCGCGCCAGCGCGCGCGGCAGCAGGTTGCCGGCGAAGGAGGGAATCGCCGCCAGCGTGACGCGGCCGACGTCGAGCGCGAAGTGCTGGCGCAGCAGGTCGCGCGCGTCGTCCCAGTCGGCCAGCAGGCGCGGCGCGATCGCCGCCAGTACCTCGCCCTCGGCGCTGAGCTGCACGCTGCGGCTGCTGCGCACGAACAGCGCGCCGCCCAGCGAATCCTCCAGCGCCTTGATCGCCAGGCTCAGCGCCGGCTGCGACAGGTGCAGCCGCGCGCAGGCCTGCACGAAGCTCAGGGTCTGCGCGACCGCGAGGAAGGCGCGCAATTGCTTGATCGTCATGATGTATTTGGCTTGCAAAACGATGGCGATGAAAAATCAATTTAACAAATCCATCGCGCTGCACGACGATGCCGTTCGGCGGCGCACCGGGATCGGCCCGGCACGCCGGGCGACGAGGAGACATCGATGAGCGGACTCGACAAGCGCGTGCATGACTACGCGCAGGCCCTCGACGGGCTGAGCGACGGCATGACGGTGATCGCCGGCGGCTTCGGCCTGTGCGGCATTCCGGAAAACCTGATCCACGAGATCCGGCGCCGCGGCACGCGCGAGCTGACCGTGGTGTCGAACAACTGCGGCGTCGACGGCTTCGGCCTCGGCCTGCTGCTGGAGACGCGCCAGGTGCGCCGGGTGGTCGCGTCCTACGTCGGCGAGAACGCGCTGTTCGAGCAGCAGTTGCTGGCCGGCGAGCTCGAGGTCGAGTTGACGCCACAGGGCACGCTGGCCGAGAAGCTGCGCGCCGGCGGCGCCGGCATCCCGGCCTTCTACACCGCGACCGGCTACGGCACGCCGGTCGCCGAGGGCAAGGAGGTGCGGCGTTTCGGAGCGCGCGATTGCATCCTCGAGCAGGCGATCACCGGAGACTTCGCGATCGTCAAGGGCTGGAAAGCCGACCATTTCGGCAATGTCGTCTACCGCCATACCGCGCAGAACTTCAACCCGCTGGCCGCTGCCGCCGGTCGCATCACGGTGGTCGAGGTCGAGCAGATCGTCGAGCCCGGCGAGCTCGATCCGGCCGGCATCCACACCCCCGGCATCTACGTCGACCGCGTGATCCAGGGCACTTTCGAGAAACGCATCGAGCAGCGCACCTTGCGCGCCGCCTGAGCTGGAGACCGCGATGAGCCTGACCCGTGAACAAATGGCCCGCCGTGTCGCGCGCGAACTGCGCGACGGCGATTACGTCAACCTCGGCATCGGCATTCCGACCCTGGTCGCCAACTACGTGCCGGCCGGCATCGACGTGATGCTGCAGTCCGAGAACGGTCTGCTCGGCATCGGCGCCTTCCCCACCGAGCAGGAGCTCGACGCCGACCTGATCAACGCCGGCAAGCAGACCGTCACCGCGCGCCGCGGCGCGGCCTTCTTCAATTCGGCGGAATCGTTCGCGATGATCCGCGGCGGCCACGTCGACCTGACGGTGCTGGGCGCGTTCGAAGTCGACGTCGAAGGCAATATCGCGTCGTGGATGATTCCCGGCAAGCTGGTCAAGGGCATGGGCGGCGCGATGGACCTGGTCGCCGGCGCCGCCAACATCATCGTCACCATGACCCATGCGTCGAAGGACGGCGAGTCCAAGCTGCTTGAGCGCTGCACCCTGCCGCTGACCGGCGCCGGCTGCATCCGGCGCGTGCTGACCGACCTCGCCTACCTGGAAATCGAGCACGGCGCCTTCGTGCTGCGCGAGCGCGCACCGGGGGTCGGCGTCGACGAGATTGTCGCGAAAACCGCCGGCCGGCTGGTGGTGCCCGAGACGGTGCCCGAAATGCAGTTCTGAACCGGCGCGCGCGCCTCAGCGGCGCAGACCGGCGCGGCTGCCCAGCAGCAGCGCGAGCAACGCCACCGCGAAGCCGAACAGCACTTTCGCGGCGATGCCGAAGCCGTCGATGTCGACCGCGTCGAACGCCAGCAGGCACAGGCCGGCACCGCCCATCTTGATCGTGCCCTGCAAGGCGCTGGCGGCGCCGCGGTCGCGCTCGAGGTCGCCCAGGCTGGCGCTCATCGCCAGCGGCGCGGCCACGCCGCCGCGCGCGCCGAGCAGCAGCGCGAACAAGGCGATGCGCCAGGCGGCCTGATCGACGCCGAGCCAGGCTGCACCGGCAGTGACCGCCGCCAGCGCCCAGGCCGCGGCCGGGTAGGCCTGCGCCGCGCCGCGGCGCAGGCGGGTCACGGCCCACGACGCCGACAGCACCGCGCCGGCGTACAGCGCGTAGCACGCAGCATTGACCTTCGGCGGGTAGCCCAGCGCGGCGAAGGCGTAGGGCGCCATCGTGTAGAAGCCTTGGGTGAAGCTCATGATGAGTGCCGCGGCGGCGCTGTGCACGACGAAGCGCCGATCGCGCAGCAGCCGGCGGTAGGCGCCGCTCGCGCCGCCGGCACGCGGGTCGGTCTGGCGATGCGTCTCCGGCAGCGCCCACGCCACGCCGAGCAGCGTCAGCGCGCTGGTCGCCGCCAGCGTCGCGAAAATGGCGCGCCAGCCGCAGCACGCCAGCAGCGCGCTGCCCAGCAGCGGCGCCAGCGCCGGTGACAGCTGGCTGGCCATCGTGAATGCGGCGAAGCCGCGCCGCAGCGCACGCTCGCCGCGCAGCACGTCGACCAGGATCGCACGCGAGGTGACGGTGCAGGCGGCGGCGCCGCAGGCGGTGAGCAGGCGCGCCGCGCCCAGTTGGCCGATGCTGCCGGCGACGGCCGATGCGGCCAGACCGAGCGTGGCCAGCGCGAGGCCGAGCAGCAGTGCCGGCCTGCGTCCGTGGCGGTCGCTGAGGCGACCGTAGACGAGCTGCGCCGCGGCCAGCGCCAGCAGGTAGGCCGCGACCAGCTGCTTCATCGCCGACTGCGTCGTGTCCAGGCCGGCGACGATGGCCGGCAACGCCGGGTTCGGCATGTCCACCGCGACCAGGCCGGCCAGCAGCACCCCGCAGGCGGCGACGGTCAGGCGCGCCTGGTGCGCCGGGTGCGCGCGCGAGGCGGCGCGCCCGGCCGGCGTCATCGCGCCGGCGCGCGCTGCACGACCATGCCGCGCCCGCCGTAGAAGCGCTCGAGGGTGGGGGCGGGCAGGCACACGTCGGCCTGGGCGCGCGCGCCGCCGGAGGGGTTGTGCAGCCAGACGCCGTGCCGGTCGCGTCCGTGCAGCAGCACCAGATGGCCGCCGCGGCGCGGCGTCGCGCTGCACGGCTCGCGCACGTTCGAGCCGACCGAGGCCAGCGCCATGCGGTCGCGGCCGATCGCGCCGACCAGGGCCTGCAGCGGAGCGTCGCCGAGCACGTCGACCTGCAGCCCGAAATCGTCCGCCAACCACGCCGCGAACGGCGCGTAGATCAGGCCCTGCACGCTGCCGTCGTCGCGCAGCCGGTAGGCGCCGCGCTCCAGCGCCCGCGCCAGCAGCGCGCGCCGCGGCGGTCGCGGCAGCTGCCAATGCGCCAGCACCGACTCCAGGCAGGCCAGCCCGCACAGGCGGCGCGCCCAGAAGCGATAGTGCGCGGGGTCGTCGAAGCCGCCGTCGCGCCAGCTCGGGTCGGCGCAGGGGTCGGCGCCGCGCTCGACCACCGCCGCCGCGTGCGCCGGGTCGGACCACTGCGAGAAGTACGGAACGCCGCGGTGACGAAAATCCGCGCTCACGGCCGGTAGCGCGCGCAGCGCGCCGGAATCGTCGCCAGGATGTGATCGATCAGTTCGGTGTATTTCCAGCCGGCCGCGGCCGCCATCGTCGCCAGGTTGCCGGCGCGCGACAGCCCGGGCAGCGTGTTGACTTCGAGGAACCAGCCGCGCCCGCCGGGGTCGACGATGAAGTCGGCACGCATATAGCCGCGGCAGCCGAGTGCGCGGTACATGCGCAGCGACTGCTCGCGCAGCGCCTGCGCGATCGGCGCGTCCAGGTGCGACGGGCATTCGTGGCGGCGGCGCGAGGCGTCGTGCTTGACCGCATAGTCGTAGAACGCGGCGTCGTGGCGCGTCGCCAGTTCGGGCAGCAGGTGCGGCGCGCCGTCGCATTCGACGATGCCCACCGAGACGTCGATGCCGGCGACGTATTCGCAGGCGAGCAGTTCGATGCCCTGCATGCTGGCCGCGTCAAAGCGCGCGCGCAGTTCATCGGCGTCGTCGACGACGCCGGCGTCGAGGCTGCCGCCGCCCGAGGCCGGCTTGACGAACACACGGCCGCCGAAGCGCTCGATCAGTTCGGCACTGCAGCGTGGCGCGCTCAGCTCGACCCAGCGCGGCACCGCCAGGCCGATCGCGGCGGCGACGCGGTTGCACAGCGGCTTGTGCATCGCCACCGCACTGGCGGCCACGCCCGAGCCGTTGTAGGGCAGCGCCGCGAGTTCGAGCAGGCCCTGCAGCTTGCCGTCCTCGCCGTACCAGCCGTGGATCGCGAGAAACGCGAGGTCGTGCGCATCGAGCATGGCCGGGTCGAGATCGTCGAGGTCGCAGACGGTGGCGTCGACGCCGAGCTCGTCGAGCGCGGCGGCGACGTCGACCGCCGAGGCCAGCGATCCGCGGCGTTCGGGGCCGGAGCCGCCGGTGATCAGCAGCGCGCGGCGCGGGCCGGAGCGCGGCGCGGTGAACAACGGGGAGGGGGGATGAACGGACATCGCTCGATTCCTCGTCAAGGGGGTCAGGGCATGGGCAGCCGGCGCAAGGCCGCCAGCGGCAGTTCGGGCGCCAGTTCGCGCACCGCGCTGGCGAAGGGGTCGAGCGCGCCGTTGACGTGGAAGCTGCAGGTGCCGGTGCGGGTGCGGCCCGTCGCGCGCGCGATCTGCCCGCGGCGCATCGCATGGCCGACCAGGTCGGCCATCACGTCGGACGGATCGATGACCACGGCATGGCTGGGCAGGCGCGCCGCGATCGCGTCGCGCGCGAACGCATAGTGGGTGCAGCCGATCAGCAGCGCATCGAGCGTGGCCGGGCGCAGGCGGTTCAGGTAGACGCCGAGCAGACGCGCCGCGTCGCGGCGTGTCGAGCGCCCGCGTTCGATCAGCGTGGCCAGCCGCGGGCACGCCATCGTGCACACCTCGAGCGCCGGGCGGCGGCGGATGGCGCGCTCGAATGCGCCGCTGCGCACGGTGGCGGCGGTGGCGATCACGCCGAGCCGGCCGGCGGCGTGCTTCGACGCCGCGGCGGCGCCGCAGCGCAGGATGTCGAAGGCGGGCACGCGCAGCGGCGCGGCGAGCTCGCGCGCCCCGAGATCGGA
>JAKAHP010000183.1 GCA_021825505.1 Pseudomonadota bacterium | reverse complement strand
TTCCGATCTTCTGGGAGACGCAGTACCTGCACGTGCTCGCTGGCGAGGACCCGGTCAAGGAGTGGACCAAGGGCACCTGGCTGAAGCCTTTCCTCGATGCGCTCGACGCCGACGAGGCCGCGGCGTTCGAGGCGGCGTACGCGGCGCGGGTGCGCACCGCCTACCGCCCGCTCGACGACGGCACCACGCTGTTCCCGTTCCGCCGGCTGTTCATCGTCGCGCGCCGCGCGTGAGCGGCCGCGCTCAGCGCGCCGGCCACAGCGCGTCGATCAACTGCTCGGCGCGCGCCGTCGCTGCGGCGTCGGGGCGGATCGCGCGGCCCCACTCGCGGTCGGTCTCGCCGGGCCATTTGTGGGTCGCATCCAGCCCCATCTTGCCGCCCAGCCCCGATTCGGGCGACGCGAAATCGAGGTAGTCGATCGGGGTGTTGGCCACCAGCGTGGTGTCGCGCACCGGGTCCATGCGCGTGGTGATCGCCCAGATCACTTCGCGCCAGTCGCGGATGTCGACGTCGTCGTCGGTCACGACGATGAACTTGGTGTACATGAACTGACGCAGGAAGCTCCAGATGCCGAACATCACGCGCTTCGCGTGACCGGCATACTGCTTGCGGATCGACACTACCGCGAGCCGGTACGAGCAGCCCTCGGGCGGCAGATAAAAGTCCGTGATTTCCGGAAATTGCTGCTGCAGCAGCGGCACGAACACTTCGTTGAGCGCCACGCCGAGCACGGCCGGCTCGTCGGGCGGCTTGCCGGTGTAGGTCGAGTGGTAGATCGCATTGTCGCGTTCGGTGATGCGCTCGACTTCGAATACCGGGAACCAATCCTGCTCGTTGTAGTAGCCGGTATGGTCGCCGAACGGCCCTTCGAGCGCGTGCAGATAGCCTCCGATCGACTTCAGCGGCACGCCGGCGTCGGACTCGCCGCTCCAGCCGTCGGGCGCGCAGGGGATATGGCCTTCGAGCACGATCTCGGCGCGCGCCGGCACCTGCAGCGGCACGCCCAGGCAGTCGGCCAGTTCGGTGCGGCCGCCGCGCAGCAGCCCGGCGAACTGGTACTCGGACAGGGTGTCGGGCACCGGCGTCACCGCGCCCAGCATCGTCGCCGGGTCGGCACCCAGCGCCACGGCGATCGGGAACGGCTGACCCGGGTGGGCGGCGGCGTGTTCGCGGAAGTCGAGCGCGCCGCCGCGGTGCGCGAGCCAGCGCATGATCAGGCGGTTGCGGCCGATGCGCTGCTGGCGGTAGATGCCGAGGTTCTGGCGCGCCTTGTGCGGGCCGCGCGTGACCACCAGCCCCCAGGTCAGCAGCGGCGCGGCGTCACCGGGCCAGCAGGTCTGCAGCGGCAGGCGCGCGAGGTCGACGTCGGCGCCCGCGTGCACGATCTGCTGGCACGGCGCATGGCGCACGAGGCTGGGACGCATGTCCCACACCGCGCGCGCCAGCTGCAGCAGCTCGCCGGCGTCCTTCAGTCCGCGCGGCGGCTCGGGCTGCTTGAGCGCGGCCAGCACCTGCCCGATGCGGCGCAGTTCGCCGACGTCGGCCACGCCCATGCCCAGCGCGACGCGCTTCGGGGTGCCGAACAGATTGCCCAGCACCGGCATCGTGTACCCAGCCGGCTTGCGGAACAGCAGCGCGGGGCCGCCGCGGCGCAGCATCGCGTCGCACACCGCGGTCATTTCGAGCTCGGGCGAAACCGCGGCGTCGACATCGAGCAATTCGCCCGCGGAGCGCAGGCTGTCGATGAAATCGCGCAGATCCTTGTATTGTATAGATCCAAAAGTTTTGTTTTTAGCCATCTTATGGATTGACAGGGTATAAGGCTGCCTTAAAATTCAGCTCGTCCGCGCGGTGGAGTGTCCGCCTGCGACTGGACGTTCGATCCGAACAGCCCCGGCCAGAGACAGGCCGGTCTATCAGTGGCATTCGCCGGGTGGTGCGGCACAGCCTCGGGCGTGCAGCTTAATCCGAGCCCATCTTGGGGGGCAACGCGGGAACAGCCCGCGCTGCGCGAAGTCGGCAGGCGTAAGGCTCCAAGCGAGCCGGTTCGGTCTTGTGCATGGCCTGATGGTCGTCGGGCGCGTCGCAACGCGTCACGGCCCGGCCTTCCGCCACAGGAGATGAAGATGTCGGAAACAACACAGATTCAGCCCGCCGTGCTGAACAGGTCATTGAGCTGGCGTGCCATCGGGGCACGACTGCTGGGCTGGACGCATCACACGCTGATGCTGGTCGGCGTGGGCGTGGTGGCCGCGGCGGTGTATTTCTATGTGAACCCGCAGCGCCTGCTGGAGCTGGGCAAGAGCGTGTCGCAGTGGGACCTGGTGCACGGCGTCACGGAGGCCGCCGCGTCGGCTGCGACGTCGGCCGCCGAGCCGGAGCTGGTGGCCGACGCCGCGGCGCCGGCGCCGCAGCTGTCGCATGCACAGTCGGCGATCGCGTCGTGGTTGTCGCGCAGATACAACATCGCGCCGCTGGCGATGCGCGAACTCGTCATCAGCGCCTGGCAGGCCGGTCACGACGAGCACCTCGACCCCACACTGATTCTCGCGGTGATGGCGGTCGAGTCGTCGTTCAACCCCTACGCGGTCAGTTCGGTGGGAGCCACCGGGCTGATGCAGGTGATGCCGATCGTGCACCAGGACAAGTTCGCGCCGTACGGCGGGGTGCAGGCCAGCATCGACCCGAAGGTCAACGTTCGGGTCGGGGCTGCGGTGCTGAAGACCGCGATCGCACGCGGTGGTTCACTGCAGCAGGGGCTGCGCATGTACGTCGGCGCGACGACCGAAGCCACCAGCGGCGGCTACGCGGCCAAGGTGCTGCGCGAGCAGGAACGGCTGCGCCTGGTCGCGTCGGGCGCGCGCGTGCCGGTCAACGCGCCGCTGAACCCGCCGCAGGCGCCCGCGGTGGTGCCGGCGTCGACGCAAGTTGTCGCCCCCGCCAGCGCCGCGGCCGCGGCCAAGGGCGATGCGAGTGCGGCCACCGCCTGAGCCCGCGCGCGCGGCGCCGATCGGCTAAAATCACCCGCTTGCGCGACTGGCGATCAAGCGCTGGGGCTCGACCACTTCAGTCGGGGCCCGCGCCGAGGTGGAGCCACCACCGGGGAGCGCAGAACGACCTGCCGTTCGCCTGGGCGTCGACCCGCACCGCAACCGGTGCGTTCCACCGCAACCCGCAAGGACCCCCCTCCGATGTTCGACCGTAACGTCACGATCGCTCAAGCCGACCCCGAGCTGTGGACGGCCATCCAGCAGGAAAACCAGCGCCAGCAAGATCACCTCGAGCTGATTGCGTCCGAGAACTACACTTCGCCCGCGGTGATGCAGGCGCAGGGAAGCCAGCTGACCAACAAGTACGCTGAAGGCTACCCCGGCCGCCGCTACTACGGCGGCTGCGAGTACGTCGACGTCGCCGAGCAGCTGGCGATCGACCGCGTCAAGCGTCTGTTTGGCGCCGAGGCGGCCAATGTGCAGCCGCACTCGGGCGCGCAGGCCAACGAGGCGGTGTTCCTCGCCTTCCTCAAGCCCGGCGACACGATCATGGGCATGAGCCTGGCCGAAGGTGGTCACCTGACCCACGGCATGGCGCTGAACATGAGCGGCAAGTGGTTCAACGTCGTGCCCTACGGGCTCGACGCGAACGAGGCCATCGACTACGAGCGCATGGAGCAGCTGGCGCGCGAGCACCGTCCCAAGCTGATCATCGCCGGCGCATCGGCCTACAGCCTGCGCATCGACTTCGCGCGCTTCGCGCGCGTGGCCAAGGAAGTCGGGGCGATTTTCATGGTCGACATGGCGCATTACGCCGGGCTGGTCGCCGCCGGCGTCTACCCGAGCCCGGTGCCGCACGCCGACGTCGTCACCTCGACCACGCACAAGACGCTGCGCGGCCCGCGCGGCGGCATCATCCTGATGAAGGCCGAGCACGAGAAGGCGATCAACTCGGCGATCTTCCCCGGCCTGCAGGGCGGTCCGCTGATGCACGTGATCGCGGCCAAGGCGGTGGCGTTCAAGGAAGCGCTCGATCCGGCGTTCAAGGACTATCAGCAGCGCGTCGCCGACAACGCGAAGGTGATGGCGCGCACGCTGGCTGCGCGCGGGCTGCGCATCGTGTCCGGCGGCACCGAGAGCCATCTGATGCTGGTCGACCTGCGCGCCAAGGGCATCACCGGCAAGGAGGCCGAAGCGCTGCTCGGCGCCGCGCACATCACGGTGAACAAGAACGCGATCCCGAACGATCCGCAAAAGCCGATGGTGACCTCGGGCATTCGCGTCGGCACGCCGGCGCTGACCACGCGCGGCTTCGGTGCGGCGCAGGTCGAGGCCTGTGCGAATCTGATCGCCGACCTGCTCGACGCGCCGCAGGATGCCGCGGTGCTGGAGCGCGTGCGCGGCGAGGTCGCGCGGCTGGCCGCCGCGTACCCGGTGTACGGCGGCTGACGCGTCCCGACCGGCTCAGTCGGCGGCGTAACCTTGAGGGTTGCGCTGCTGCCAGCGCCACGCGTCGTCGCAGATCGTCTGCAGATCGCGCGTGGCGCGCCAGCCCAGCAACTGCTGCGCGGCGCTGGCGTCGGCCCAGCACGCGGCCACGTCGCCGGGGCGGCGCGCCACGATTTCATAGGGCAGTTCGCGCCCCAGCGTGCGCGAGAACGCGGCGACCAGCTCGAGCACCGACACGCCGCGCCCGGTGCCCAGGTTGACGGTGAACATGCCGTCGTGCGCGAGCAGGTGGCGCAACGCCGCGACATGGCCTTCGGCCAGATCCATCACGTGGATGAAGTCGCGCACGCCGCTGCCGTCGGCGGTCGGCCAGTCGGCGCCGAACACGCGCAGGCGGTCGAGGCGGCCGACCGCGACCTGGGTCACGTAAGGCAGCAGGTTGTTGGGGGTTCCGCGCGGATCTTCGCCGATCAGGCCGCTGGGATGAGCGCCGACCGGATTGAAATAGCGCAGCCGCGCGATGCGCCATTGCGGCTCGGCGCGGTGCAGATCGCCGAGCATCTGCTCGATCATCAATTTGCTGCGACCGTAGGCGTTGGTCGCGCTCAGCGGTGCGTCCTCGCGCAGCGGCACCGACTGGGGGTCGCCGTAGACCGTGGCCGATGACGAGAAGATCAGTCGGTTCCTTCCGGCGCGTTGCATCGCCTGCAGCAGCGCGATGGTTCCGCCGACATTGTTGTCGTAATACAGCAGGGGTTTTTCGACCGATTCGCCGACCGCCTTGAGCCCCGCGAAATGGATCACCGCGGCGACATCGTGCGCGGCGAACACCGCATCGAGCGCCGCGGCGTCGCGTACGTCGGCCTCGATCAGGCGCGGGCGCTGTCCGCAGATGCGCTCGACGCGCGCCAGCGCTTCAGCGCTGCTGTTGCACAGGTTGTCGTAGACCAGCGGATCGAAGCCGGCTTCGATCAGCGCCACACAGGTGTGCGAGCCGATGTAGCCGGCGCCGCCGGTGACCAGGATCGTCGGTTTCATGCGCGGGAAGTTCCGGGGAGTTTGCGACAGTGGCGCCGCGCGCGGGCGGCGAGCGGGATCATAGCCGAGCCGGCGCGGGCTGCCCGGCAAGTGGCCCGCTGAAAAGCGCCCATGAAAAACGCCGGATGCGCGACAGCTCATCCGGCGTTCCTGGCTCCTTGCGGAGCACTTGTCTGGTGGGGGCACAAGGATTCGAACCTTGGACCTACTGATTAAGAGTCAGCTGCTCTACCAACTGAGCTATACCCCCTGAACAAGAACGAGATGGTAGCACGCCGTTTTTCATCTGCCTAGCCCCGGCGCACTGCCCGCGGCCGGCGTTATAGTCCCGTGGCTGCATCGCAACAACGTTCCCTCATGGCCTTGCGTCTCCGTCGCCGCTTCGCCGCCCAGTGCGGTTCATCGCTGCTGCTCGTCGCCTTGTGCATCGCGCCCGCC
>JAKAHP010000182.1 GCA_021825505.1 Pseudomonadota bacterium | reverse complement strand
AGCGATGAACCGCCTTGCGCCGATCCTGATGACGGCCTCGGTCACGGCGCTGGGCTTGCTGCCGCTGGCCGTCGGTGCGCATCTTCCGGGTCAGGAGATCGAAGGGCCGATGGCCATCGTGATTCTCGGCGGCTTGTTCAGTTCGACCGCGCTGACCCTGCTGGTGCTGCCGACCCTGGCGCTTCGCTTCGCGCGATTCGTGGCGGTGGAGCCGTGGGGTACCGCCGCGGCACAGTCATCGATGCCATGACGATTGCCGACATACCTTGGAGCAGAATCAGATCTGCACCAACTCCACAATACCTTGGTACCGGAAGTCAGCTTGCCGTCTCGCTGATCTCAATGGCCGGTTTGTACAACGTGGCAGTCATTCTCACCGGCGCGCCCTGATGCCCGCTTTGGTTTAGGTTTGTCCGATGCCTGCCCGCGCGCGCAGGCGAGCTCACGCAGTCCACGGTGTGAGGGTAGGCGTTGGACAAAGCTCCAGGGAGGAAACCGCGGCGCGTGTGGCAACCGTGGTCGAAGCCGATGCCGCTATGGGGATTGTGGCGGCGAGTCGGTGGCCAGCAGCGCTGATCGCGACGGATCACGCAGCGGGGGTGACGAACGCATGGATGGTCCGGCACCGTGATGTGCTCGGATGCGGCCTGCAGGGCAGGTGCATTTGGCGCCCTGGTCGCGGTCGACGCATGCGGCAGCGCACCGGGCGCCCCGCGCGAGCGGCCGATGGAAGGCGCGATGCTGGGGTGTGTGCGCGGTCATGGCGCACGCGCTGCAGGAGGCGCGCGGATCGTCGCGCCGCGCGGCAGGGTCTCGACGAGGACCAGGGGGCGGCCGCAATGCCTGCACACGAAGGTGGGCTGGCGCTCGGCGGGCGCCTCGTGGGGATCGGGGTCGACGGGTTGTGTACTCGCCGCGGATGGCCGCAGCAGCTGTTCGCGCACGGCGGCCAGACTGGCGCGGCGGTTCCCGTTGGCCAGCAAGCCGTAGTGCCGGATGCGATGCAGGCCGGCGGGCAGCACGTGCAGCAGGAAGCGGCGCATGAACTCGGCGCTGCTCAGGGTCATGACCTTGCGACGCGCGCTGCCCCGGGCGCGGTAGTCCTTCCAGCGGAAGGTCACGCCGCGCTCGTCCATGCCGAGCAGGCGGCTGTTGGAGATGTCCACCCGGTGCGTGTAGCGCGACAGATAGGCCAGCACCGCGGCGGGGCCGGCGAACGGGCGCTTGGCGTAGACCACCCACTCGGTGCGGCGCAGCGGCACGAGCCACTGCGCGAAGGCGCGGGGTTCGGCCAGCGCCGCAAGCTCGCCGAAGAAGCGCAGGCGCCCGAGCTGGTGCAGGCGCTGCAACTCCTCCAGGAAGCGGCGCCGGAACAGGCGCGAGAGCACGCGCACGGGCAGGAAGAACCCGGCCCGGCAGGCGCGCCAGGTGCCGTCGGGGGCAAGCCCGCCACCGGGCACGATGCCGTGCACGTGAGGATGGTGCGTCAGCGCCGAGCCCCAGGTGTGCAGCACGAAGGTCGCGCCGATGCGCGCGCCCAGGTGCCTGGGGTCGGCGGCGATGGTCAGCAGCACCTCGGCGGCGACGTCGAACAGCAAGGCGTAGACCGCGGCCTTGTTCTGGTACGCGACCTCGGCGACGGGTGCCGGCAGCGTGAACACGACGTGGTAGTAGTCGAGCGGGAGCAGATCGGCCTGGCGCGCGCTCAGCCAGCGCTGCGCGGCGCGGCTCTGGCACTTGGGGCAATGCCGGTTGCGGCAGGAGTTGTAGGAGATCAGGTCGGTGCCGCAGCCGTCGCAGCGCAACACGTGTCCACCCAGCGCCGCGCTGCGGCACTGTTCGATGGCCGACATCACCTTGAGCTGTTGCAGGCTCAGGTGGTCG
Source organism: Pseudomonadota bacterium (assembly GCA_021825505.1). GTDB lineage: Bacteria > Pseudomonadota > Gammaproteobacteria > Burkholderiales > Burkholderiaceae_C > Thiomonas_A. Next base: position 4,100 of record JAKAHP010000182.1, on the reverse strand, counting down.
TGCTGGGCCTGGCGCCAGGCCGGCCCGTGGGTGCGGAAGATGTCGGCGACTTCCAGGGCGGCACGCCCCACGCCGACACCCCTACGTCTGCGGCAGTCGCTCCAGCGGACTGATCACCTGGCGCAGCAGCTCGGTGGCCACGTGCGTGTAGGTCGTCGTGGTCTCCAGCCTATGTCCTTCGGGACATAGGCTGGAGAGCACGGTTTGCTACCTCGGCATCGAGGTAGGGGATGCGCTCGACATCGTTGAGCAGATCGAAATCTGAGTGCAATGCCGAACCGGCTCCAGCCACCGCTGGAGCCGGTCAGGAGTGGTCCGATGCCGCCACCGACCAGATCGCGCGGATTGAACGAACGTCGATACCGAAGGCGACCCAAGTACTGACTCGGCTGCTCGGCCAAAGGAGGCGCTAGGGATGGCTCGTGACGATAACTGCAATAGCGAGGTCAGCTGTCGTCTGTGAGGCCATCCGTCACGTCATAAGGTGACGGATGCAGCGTTGCCGACACCGACCTGATCAGGACAGTGCCGGCAACCACCGCAATGCTGCCACCAGATCGGCCCTTCACGCGCGTTTGCAAGCCCCGCTTGACGCCGGCTGCTCGGGCTGCGCGTCGCTCGGGTGCACGACGGGCGCTTCACCTCCCAAGGGATTTCCCGCTCTGAGCCTGCGCAGCTCGAGCATGCGGTAACCCACCGGGATCACCAGCATCGACAGCAGCGGCGCGGTGATCATGCCGCCGACCATCGGCGCGGCGATCGCGCGCATCACCTCCGAGCCGGCGCCGTGGCCGAACATGATCGGCAGCAGTCCGGCGAGGATCACCGCGACGGTCATCGCCTTCGGGCGCACGCGCAGCACCGCGCCTTCGCGGATCGCTGCGTCGAGCGCAGCGGTGTCGGCGTGGCCGGCGACGAGCTGGCGCTGCCAGGCCTGGCGCAGATACAGCAGCATGATCACACCGAACTCCGCGGCGACGCCGGCCAGCGCGATGAATCCGATCATCGTTGCGACCGATGCCGGGCGACCGAGCAGCCAAACCAGCCAGACGCCGCCGACCAGCGCGAACGGCAGCGTCAGCATGATCAGCGCCGCTTCGGCACCGCGCCGGAACACGCTCCAGATGAGCACGAAAATAATCGCCAGCGCGGCCGGGATTACGGTTCGCAAGCGCGCTTCAGCGCGCTGCAGGAAGGCGTATTGCCCCGACCAGCCGAGCGTGTACCCGGGTGGCAGCGCGACCTTGCGCGCGACCGCGCGTTGCAGCCGCGCGACGACACCGCCAAGATCGCTGCTGTTGCTGTCGACGTAGACGTAGCTGACCAGCTGTCCATCCTCGCTGCTCAGCATCGACGGGCCGGCCACCGCACGCACATCGGCCACCGAGCCCAGCGGCACTGCGGCGCCGCCCGGAGCCTGCACCAGCAGGTGGCACAGCGCGGAGATCGACTGGCGGTCTCGGCGCGGGTAGCGCAGCACTATGGGGAAGCGTTCGCGTCCCTGCACGGTCTGGCCAATCGCATCGCCGCCGACCGCGGTGGCGATGACCTGCTGCAGCTCGGCCTGCGTCAGCCCGTAGCGCTGCGCTGCGCCGACCTTGATGCGCACGTCGACGTAGCGTCCGCTGGCGATGTGGTCGGTGGCCACCGAACCGACGCCGGGAACGCCGCGCGCGGCGTCGACGATCGAGTCGGCAAGGCGCTGCAGCACGGTCGGGTCCGGGCCTTCGACCTTGATGCCGATCGGGCTCTTGATTCCGGTGGACTGCATGTCGACGCGGTTGGCGATTGGCGGGATGAACAGGTTGGCAAGGCCTGGCACATGCACCGCGCGGTTCAGCTCGTGCTCGATCTTCGCCATCGTCATTCCGGGACGCCACTGGCTGCGCGGCTTGAACGTGACCGTCGTCTCGAACATGTTCAAAGGCGCCGGATCAGTCGCGGTGTCGGCGCGGCCAGCCTTGCCGAACACATGCGCCACCTCGGGCACGGTCTTGAGCATGCGATCGGTCTGCTGCAGCAGCTCGGCGGCCTTGCCCACCGACAGCGCCGGCAGCGCAGTGGGCATGTACAACAGCGTGCCCTCGCCCAGCGGCGGCATGAACTCGCTGCCGATGCGCGACGCAGGCCACAGCGTGGCAGCGACCGCCGCGGCGGCCAGCAGCAGCAGCGCCAGCGGTGCCTTGAGCGCTGCGTCGAGCAGCGGGCGGTAGCCGCGGATCAGCCAGCGGTTCAGCGGGTTGCGCTGCTCGGCGCGGATGCGCCCGCGCACCAGGTAGCCCATCAGCACAGGGATCAGCGTCACCGCCAGCGCTGCGGCCGAGGCCATGGCGTAGGTCTTGGTGTAAGCCAGCGGTTTGAACAGCCGGCCCTCCTGGCCCTGCAGCGCGAACACTGGGAGGAACGACAGCGCGATCACCAGCAGGCTGAAGAACAGTGCTGGGCCAACTTCGGCCGCTGCCGCGCCGATCACCTTCCAGCGCGCTTCGCCGAGCGGCTCTGCGCCTCCGTGCGCCTCGCGCCACTGCTCGAGGTGCTTGTGCGCGTTCTCGATCATCACCACCGCGGCGTCGACCATGGCGCCGATGGCAAGCGCGATGCCGCCCAACGACATGATGTTTGCGCTGACGCCCTGCCACGCCATGACGATGAACGCCGCGAGCACGCCCAGCGGCAGCGTCAGCACGGCGACCAGCGACGAGCGCAGATGCCACAGAAACAGCACGCACACCAGCGCGACGACAATAAACTCCTCGATCAGCTTTTCGCGCAGGTTGTGCACCGCGGCAACGATCAGTTGCGAGCGGTCGTAGGTTGGCACGATACGCACCCCGGCCGGCAGGCTGCGCTGCAGCACGGCCAGCCGCTGCCGGATCGCGTCGATGGCGCGCAGCGCGTTCTTGCCCGAACGCAGGATGACGACGCCGCCGACCACTTCACCGCGCCCGTCAAGCTCGGCGATGCCCTGCCGGAAGGTCGGACCGCGCCGCACTACGGCGACATCGCTCAGGCGCACCAGCGCACCGTCGGCGCCGCCGCGCAGTGGGATGCGCTCGAAATCGGCGCGGTTGCGCAGATAGCCCGTGCTGCGCACCATCAGGTCGGCCTCGCCCTGCTCTATCACCGATCCGCCGGTAGCGCCATTGGCCGCGCGCACAGCGTCGGCTACCTGCTTCAGCGACACGCCGTAGGCGGCCAGCTTGATCGGGTCGACGACGATCTGCCAGGCGCGCACCATGCCGCCGATGCTGGCGACTTCGGCGACGTCGGGAACGGTCTTGAGCTGGTAGCGCAGGAACCAGTCCTGCAGCGCGCGCAGCTGGCCGAGATCGCGCGTGCCGCGGTCGTCGACCAGCGCGTATTCGTAGATCCAGCCCAGCCCGGTGGCGTCGGGGCCCAGCGCCGGGTCGACGCCGCGCGGCAGCCGTGCGCGCGCCTGGCTCAGGTACTCGAGCACGCGCGAGCGCGCCCAGTACAGATCGGTGCCGCCGTGGAAAATCACGTAGACGAACGAGTCGCCGAAGAACGAATAGGCGCGCACCGTCTTCACGCCGGGCACCGACAGCATGGTCGTCGCCAGCGGGTAGGTGAGCTGGTCCTCGACGATCTGCGGCGGCTGCCCCGGCCAGCTGGTGCGAACGATGACCTGGGTGTCCGACAGCTCGGGCAGCGCGTCCAGCGGCATGCGCAGCATCGACCACACGCCCCATGCGCCGAGCAGGGCGGCGGCCACCAGCACCAGGAAGCGGTTGCGGATCGACGCGCGGATCAGCGCGGCGATCATTGCTTTGCTCCCGGCGCGCTGGCGTACTTGGGCACCAGGTTCATTCCGGCCATCAGCGGCGAAGGTCCGCCGTGGTCGAAGTGCTTGCCCGGGACCATCGGGTCGTACCAGTACAGCACGCGGCGCGGCGGCGCGGCGCCCGACGCGGTCGCCGCCGTCGGTGCCGATGCGAGCGGTGCCGTCGGCGGCGCTTGCAGCCGCGCCAGCGCGCCGTCGAGCTCGGCCTCCGAGTCGACGAGGAACTGGCCCGAAGTGACCACGCGTTCGCCGCCCGACAGGCCGGCGAGCACTTCGGTGTAGCCGTCTGCCGCAGCGC
>JAKAHP010000181.1 GCA_021825505.1 Pseudomonadota bacterium | reverse complement strand
GCCTTTGCGGCCTCGTATTGGCGCTTCCACTCGGCCAGCGCCCAGTTGTAGGCGAAACGCGCAACGCCGCACGCGCGAGCGAAGTAGGTCGCCTGCGCGTTGTTCGGCTCAAGCGCGATCTTGTGCGCGAGGATCATGCCGCACCCTACACCACGCCACGCACGGCGTCGACGAGCTTCTGGCTTTTGCGGGGGCGGCTTCCGTACAGACGCGCCGAGAAGACCGTGATGATTTCCAGCACGTCTTTCGCCAAGTCTTCCTCAAAGGTCGAGTCCTCGCCTTGATTGAGGATGACGACTTCGACGCCCTTGGCCGCGCAGATGGCAAACACAAGCTCTGCGCCAAAGCGCAGCAGCCGATCCTTGTGCGTGATGACCAGTCGCCCGACCTCGCCACTGATGATCGCGTCCAGCAGGCGCTTGAGCCCTTTCTTGTGGTAGTTCATGCCCGAACCCAAGTCGGCAATGACCTCGAACGTCCAGCCTTGCCTCGCACAGTAAATCTCAAGCACCTGCTTCTGCCGTTCCAGATCGTCCTTCTGGTCGTGGCTTGAGACGCGCGCATAGGCAACGGTTTTGCGCGCGGCCTCAGCCTGCGAGCGAAACAACTCTGGCTTGAGCCGGGCGAGGTCATAGCGCCTGCGCCCGCCTGCCGTGCGTTCGTCGGGCACAAGCCGTCCTTCGCGCTCCCATCGGCGCAGTATCTGCGCCGAGACGCCAAGCGCTTCAGCGGCTTCATGGATCGGGACGAGCTTGCGAGACATGCCCAGATTGCATATGAACGAGAAACTCTGAGAAAGTTTTTAGCAAGCAGCTAGAAACCCTCGCCGCCGCCGCGCTCGCCGGCGTTGCCGGCACGCTGAGCAGCGCGGCCCAGGCCGCCTGGCTCAGCTTGAGCGCAGCGGGTGACGACGTCTTCGTCTGCACCCCCTGGGTGTACCGCCGTGATGTCGGCCTGACTTCGGCCAGACCGATGGCGGACCGCATCACCGCGGGCGAATCGAAGTACTTCAACCTGGGCGCGCTGCCCGCCAGCGACCGCGAGTTGTCGCCCGACTTTTTCTGGCTCACGCTGGAATGCGAGGCGCAGAAACCGACCGAGCACGACCTCGCGGCGAGCGGGGGCTCGTACTCGATCGAGCTGAAACGCGACGACCCGCTCTGGCTGGTGTTTGACGAGGCGATCAGCAGCCCCTTGCTCGAACCGCCGCACGACCATGCGACGGTGCATTTCACGCTTGCCAGCACCGGACACACGCGGTATGCGATCCGCATCATCGAGGCCTGGGTGACCCGGGCCGACGGCCGTCGACTGAATTACGACCTGGGCGGCGCGCCCTACTGCTTCACCCCCACGGGAGCCGTCCACCCATCCTCCTTCCCCTTGGGCCTCGGCTACCGCGTGCGCGGGAAGGGCGAGGATTCCTAGCCGCCGCGGCGGCGTTGCGCCGTGGCGTTGGGTCGATGTGGTCACAGGCCTGAATCGTCGGTCTCGTCGATGGCAAGGCGATAGGCGTTCGCAGGGACGTAGTAGCGCAGCTTCCCGCGCGGCTCGATGGTGTCCTCGCGGATCTTCATGCTGACGAGGCGCAGCGGCTCCAGCGGCAGGCCGGTGCTGCCGATCCGGAACGACACCCTGGTGCCATTGCGCGGCAACTGGCGCGACCATCTCCCTTGGCCGAAGGGGACCTTCCATAGCGGATCGTGGCGCTTCAGCTCGATCGAGTAGGACGGCTCGTCGGAGCCCGGGACTTCGCCGACGATCACCCGATCGCGCCGCACGCAACGCAGCGTGAGACTTTCAAAATCGGGCGAGTCGAAGTTGTCCGCGGCATACAGCCAGCCCAGCTCGTAGCGGGTCTTTCCGTACGGCAGAACCCAGTTCCACGCCGGGAAGGCGACGAAGTGCCTGCCGCCATGGCTCGTGTATTCGACGCTGCACAACAGCGCCTCGTTGCCGCTGCCCTGGAGTTCGATCGCGCCGCCCTGGGCGAGCATCGGTGCCGAAAGCGCCGAGATCAGCAGCAGCGTGCGTGCCGCGCCGCGCGCGGAGTGTCGTGTCGGAGTTTGCATGGTGTTTGGCGCTCAGTCGATGGAGAAACGGTAGGCGGTCTCGAGCGGGCCGAAGTCCGGCGATGCGAGCCCCGAATCGCGCTTGATCCAGGCTCTTGTGATGTAGAACGGCTGCAGCTCGAGGGTCGTGGCGCCGATGATGAAGTTGACCGTCGTGTCGTCGCGCGGCAACGCGGGCGCCGTCCGGCCGCTCGTCGCGTCGGTGATGTGCCAGAACGGGTCGTCGCGGTGCAGTTCAATCGAATACACGGTCTCGCCGGGAGCCGGGCCGGTCTGAAGAAGCTCGCGGTCGCGCTGTTGCTCGCGGTTGGGCTTCACGCAAAGGATTTTCAGACGCTCGAAGCGCGGTGATTCCTCGGCCTGCCCAGGCGGAAGCTCGCCGATCGGGACGGGAAACGGCTGCTCCGCAGATACCTGGAACCATCCCAGCGGCGGCGTGAGCAGCTCGCCATCGGTCGTCGTGACTTGCAGCGTGCAACGGTAGATCTCGTTGCCGGTCGACCACAGCTGAGCCCATGCGGCGCTGGCCGGGGGCGCGCATAGTGCGCTCAGCAATGCCGCGGCGAGCAGCCGGCGGGCGGACAGGGAGCGAAGGTGGGGCATGACGGTTCCTGGTGGCGTTCCGAACCCGATGCTCGGACTCACTGCTGCATCGGAGCGAAATCGCCACCGCTTGGTTCCGTTGCGTTGTCACGCAATGGCTCAGAAACCTGAATCGTCCATGGCGTCGGCGACGAGGCGATAGGCGTGGTCGCCGAGGTCGTAGTTCAGTTCCCAGTGCGGCTTGATCCAGTCCTCGCTCATGCTCATCTGGAGGATGCGCAGCGGCTCCCGCGGCAGTCCGGTGGCGCCGAGCACGAACGACACCACGGTGCCGTTGCGCGGCAACTGGCGGGTCCAATCCCCGGCGCCGAGGATGGGCACCATCCATACCGGATCGAGGCGCTTCAGCTCGAGCGAGTACGACGCTTCGTCGGGGCTCGGCGTCTCGCCGACGATCATCTGATCGCGCCGCACGCAGCGCAGCGTGAGGCTGTGAAACTGAGGCGAGTCGCCGTCGGGCGCCGCATACAGCGAGCCCAGTTCGTAGCGCGTTTCCCCGAGTGACAGGACCCAGCGCCACCCCGGGTAGGCGACGAAGTGACCCCCGCGCCGGCTGGTGTATTCGACGCGGCACAAAAGCGTTTCGTGGCCGCTGCTGTACAGCTCGATCGCGGCGGCCTCGGCGGCCATCGGTGTCGCAAGCACCGTCGCGATCAGCAGCGTGGGTGCCGCGCCGAGCAGGCGGCGCGCAGATAGGGGGCGGAGCTGGGGCATGGCGGTTTCCTGGTGGCGTTCCGGATCCGATGCCCGAACTCGCTGATGCCTCGGAGCGATACCGCCACCGCCTGGTTCCGTTGCGCCGTGACGCCGGTGTTGGCTGTCCGTGCAGCGCGCGTCAGCGCGCCGCGACCGGCCCGCCCGGCAGCGCGGCGATGGTGCCGGGCGGGGCTGCCGCGCTCAGTCGGCGCCGGCAGCGGGCGATCCAGGCAGGTCGTGCAGCGGATCGCCGACATGGTGGTGCCCGACCGGGGCGACGCCGACCGCCTGCGGGCCGTCGTCGCCGGCGTGTTCGTCGAAGCGCACCTCGCGGCCGGGAGCGAGTTCGTCGAAACGGCCGCCGAGAACCGCGTTGCGGTGGAAATACAGCGAGCGGCCGTCGGCGGCGACGATGCGCCCGCGTCCGGCCGCGGTGTCGACTTCGACCACGCGACCATGCGCCGGCGCGACGTGGGTCTTGACGTCGCCGCGCAGCTCGCGCGCCAGGTCCTGCAGGCGCCGCTCGACCGCGTCGAACGCGTCGCGCAACGCGACGAAGGGATCTTCGTGCGCCTGGTGCTCGGGTGGGGCGCGGTCGGCGACGAGCTCGTGGCCCGGCGCGGTGAGGTCGACGCGCACGCGGTAGTGGCGACCCTGGTGCTGGTGGCTGTCGTCGCGCGCGATCGCGACGCGGCAGCTGGTCAGGTTCGGGAACAGGCGGTCGAGGTGGGCGATGCGTTCGCGCACCTTGGCGTCGAGCGCGGCACTGGGCTCGACATTGCGGTAGGTGATGGTCGGTTCGATCTGCATGGCGGGGGTTCGAGGCGTTCCAAATGAAGCCACCACTGTGCACCGTGCCGCGCAGCGCGCGCCTTGCGCTGGCGCACGAAGCGCGGCGCGGCGCCGCGCACCGCGCGCTGCATCAACAACACGGCGTCGCGCCGCTTTACGCGCGGCGCGACGCCGACCTAGGCTGCACCCAGGACGATCCGACAAAGAGAATGCAATGTCCGCCACACGAAAGGCCGGCGCGCCCTTGCCGCCGGCGCTTCCCGCCGACGCGCTGCGTGCGCGTTGCGACCCGGAGCTGCTGCCCTTCGCCAGCACCGCCGAGCTCGACGCCGCGGTCGGCGCGGTCGGCCAGCAGCGCGCCACCGAGGCGCTGGGGCTGGCGCTGGCGCTGCGCGCGCCGGGCTACAACGCCTTCGTGCTCGGCCAGGCCGGCAGTGGTCGCCACAGCGTGGTGCGCGCGCTGCTCGTCGAGCATGCGCGCGGCCGCCCGGCGCCCGACGACCTGTGCTACGTGAACAATTTCGCCGCGCCGTCGCACCCGGCGCTGCTGCGGGTGCCGCCCGGGCGCGGCCGCGCGCTGGCCGACGACATGGACGGTTTCGTCGCCGAGCTGGCCAAGGCGGTGCCGGCAGCGTTCGACAGCGACGCCCATCAGGCGCGCGTCGAGGCGATCCAGAACGCCTACAAGCAGCGCGAGGAACAGGCGCTGGCCGAACTCGGCAAGGCGGCGTCCGACGCCGGCATCGCGCTGCTGCGCACGCCGCGCGGCTTCATCTTCGCGCCGCTGAAGGACGGCGAGGCGATGGGGCCGCAGGAGTTCGCGGCGCTGCCGGCCGACGAGCAGGAGCGCATCGGCGCGTTGGTGGCCGAGTTCGGCAAGCGCCTCGAGGCGCTGATGCAGCAGCTGCCGCGCTGGCGCCGCGAGGCCCAGGCGCAGATCAAGGAGGCGAGTCGCGAAACGCTGGGGCTGGCGGCCGGCCACCTGCTCGACGACGTGCGCCAGCGCCACGCCGACCTGCCCGCGGTGCAGGCCTTTCTCGACGCTGTGATGCACGACGTGCTCGAGGCCGGCGAGAGCCTGCGCGAGACCCCCGAGCGCGAGGACGGGATCGGCGCGCTGGTGCTGTCGGGGCAGATCGCCCACAACCGCTACCGGGTCAACGCGCTGGTCACGCACGACGCCGACGGTCATGCGCCGGTCGTCGTCGAGGACCATCCGACCCATGCCAACCTGGTCGGGCGCATCGACCAGGTCGCGCAGCTCGGCACCCTGGTGACCAATTTCACGCTGATCCGGCCGGGCGCGCTGCATCGTGCGCACGGCGGCTATCTGGTGCTCGACGCGCTCAAGGTGCTCGGCCAGCCCTACGCCTGGGAAGGGCTCAAGCGCGCGCTGGCATCCTCGAAAGTGCACATCGAATCGGTCGGGCAGCTGTGGGGCCTGGCCGGAAGCGTCTCGCTCGAGCCGGAGCCGCTGACGCTCGAGATCAAGGTCGTGCTGGTCGGCGAGCGCCACGTCTACTATCTGCTCAAGCAGCTCGACCCCGATTTCGACGCGCTGTTCAAGATCGCCGCCGACTTCGACGACGACCTGCCGCGCGACGCCGAGACGCTGGCCCCCTACGCCGAGTTCGTCGCCACGCTGGCGCGCGACGCCGCGCTGCCGCCGCTCAGTCGCGCCGCCGTCGCGCGCATGGTCGAGCACGGCGCGCGCCTGGCCGGCGACGCGCGCCGGCTGAGCACCAACCGACGCCAGCTCACCGACGTGCTGTGCGAGGCCGCGCACCGCGCGGGCGGCGCCGCGCAGGTCGACGCCGAGCACGTCGACGCCGCACTGCACGCGC
>JAKAHP010000180.1 GCA_021825505.1 Pseudomonadota bacterium | reverse complement strand
CCCGCTGCCGCCGCAGTGGATGGTGCTGCTGGGACCGTACCCCGACACTGCGACACTGCACCGCAAGCTCGCCGAGCTGCGCGCATTGAAACTTCGCGCCAACAGCTATGCGCCGGTGGTCGACCGCCCGCACTGGGAACCCGGGGTGTCGCTGGGCGTGTTCCACACGCGCGCCGCGGCCGAGCAGGAACTGGCCAAGGTACGCGCGCACGGCGTCAGCAGTGCGCATGTCGTGCAGCGCAACCTCGGCCTCGAAGGAAGCTACTGGCGGCTGGACGGCCTCGACGACGCGGCCGCGGCACGGCTGCGCGGGCTCGACGCGGGCACGCTCGGCCACCGCACGCCGCAGCCCTGCGCACCCTGACGCGACGGATTCAGCAGCCAGCCAGCTAGCGCGGCTGTGCGAGCCAGCGCTGCGCCAGCTGCACCCAGAAGCTGGCGCCGGTGGCGATGATGTCGTCGTTGAAGTCGTAGCTGGCGTTGTGCAGCGTGCACGGGCCGGCGCCGTGGCCCGCGCTGCGGTGGTCGCCGCCACCGTTGCCGATCGCCAGGTAGCAGCCCGGGCGCTGCCTCAGCATGTAGGCGAAGTCCTCGGCGCCCATCGACGGCTCGAATTCGTGCACCGCGGCGTCGCCGACCAGCGCCACGGCGACCTCGCGCGCGAACTCGGTCTCGGCAGCATGGTTGACGGTCGGCGGGTAGTTGCGCGCGAAGCTGAAGTCGCACTCGACGCCGTGCGCCTGCGCGGTGTGCTCGGCCAGCGCGCGCATGCGCGCCTCGATCAGGTCGAGCATCGCGTCGGTGAAGGTGCGCACCGTGCCTTCGAGCTCGACGGTGTCGGGCACCACGTTGGTCGCTTCGCCGGCGTGGATCATCGTCACCGAGACCACCGCGGCCTGCTGGGGATTGGCGTTGCGGCTGACGATGGTCTGGAACGCCTGAACCATCTGGCACGCCGCCGGGATCGGGTCGAGCCCCAGATGCGGCATCGCCGCGTGGCTGCCGCGTCCGCGCACGACGATGCGGAACTCGTTGCTCGACGCCATCACCGGGCCGCTGCGCAGCGCGAAATGCCCGGCGGGAATGCCCGGCCAGTTGTGCATGCCGAACACCGCGTCGACCGGGAATTGCTCGAACAACCCGTCCTTGATCATTTCGCGCGCACCGCCGCCGCCTTCCTCGGCCGGCTGGAAGATGCACACCACGCGCCCGGCGAAGTCGCGCTGCGAGGCAAGATGCGCGGCCGCCGCCAGCAGCATCGTGGTGTGGCCGTCGTGGCCGCAGGCGTGCATGCGCCCGGCATGGCGGCTGGCGTGCGCGAAAGTGTTCTTCTCGGTCACCGGCAAGGCGTCGATGTCGGCGCGCAATCCGACGCTGCGCCCTGCGCCGAGCCGCCCGTCGATGACGCCGACGACGCCGGTGCGGCCGAGGCCGCGATGCACTTCGACACCCCACGACTCGAGCAATTCCGCGACGCGCTGCGCGGTGCGCGTCTCCTCGAAACACAGCTCCGGATGGGCGTGCAGGTCGCGGCGGATGTCGCCGAATTGCGCAGCGCGCTGCGCGATGGCTTCGATGATCGGCATGATGAACTCCTCGGGGGCATTGTGCGTCAATCGCGCCGAAACTGCGTAGCATGCCGGAATGGATACCCGAACGGTACGTGCCGCCTGCCCGCACGACTGCCCCGATACCTGCGCCATGCTGGTCAGCGTGCGCGACGGCGTCGCCCTTGAGGTGCGCGGCGACCCCGAACACCCGACCACCGCCGGCGCGCTATGCGCGAAGGTCGCGCGCTACACCGATCGCACCTACCACCCGCAGCGCCTGCTGCAGCCGCTCCGACGCGTCGGCCCCAAAGGCAGCGGGCGCTTCGAGCCGGTGAGCTGGGACGTCGCGCTGGATGCGATCGCGGCGCGCCTGCGCGACATTGCCGCGCGCGACCCGCAGGCCGTGCTGCCCTACAGCTACGCCGGCACGATGGGCCTGGTGCAGGGCGAGAGCATGGCCGCGCGCTTCTTCCACAGGCTCGGCGCCAGCCTGCTCGATCGCACGATCTGTGCGGCGGCCGGAGCCGCCGGCCTGCGTTCGGTGCTCGGCGCCTTGCGCGGCATGGACGTCGAGCAGTTCGCGCACAGCCGGCTGATCGTGATCTGGGGCAGCAACAGCATCACCAGCAACCTGCACTTCTGGAGCCTGGCGCAACAGGCCAAGCGCTCCGGCGCGAAGCTGTGGTGCATCGATCCCTGGCGCAACGACACCGCGGCCAAGTGCCACGAGCATCTGCAGCTGCGCCCGGGCACCGACGCGGCGCTGGCCTACGGGCTGATGCACGAGCTGATCCGCCTCGACGCGCTCGACCACGACTACATCGAGCGCTACACGCTGGGCTTCGACGCGCTTCGCGCGCGCGCCGCCGAGTGGCCGCCGGAGCGCGCCGCGGCGCTGTGCGGGGTGCCAGCGGCGCAGATCCGCGCGCTGGCACAGGACATGGCGCGGCTGAAACCTGCCGCGATCCGCGTCAACTACGGTCTGCAGCGCGTGCACGGCGGCGGCAACGCGGTGCGCGCGATCGCCTGCCTGCCGGCGCTGACCGGCGCCTGGCGCGACCCCGCCGGCGGCCTGCTGCTGTCGAGCTCGGGGCATTTCGCGGTCGACAGCGCCGCGCTCGAGCGACCCGACCTGCTCGGTGCGCGCCGGCCGCGCACGATCAATATGTCGGCGATCGGCGACGCGCTGCTGCACCCCGGAGGCGGCGCGTTCGGCCCGCGCGTGGAGGCGCTGATCGTCTACAACAGCAACCCGGCCGCGGTCGCCCCCGAATCGGCGCGCGTCACACAGGGGCTGGCGCGCGAGGACCTGTTCACCGTGGTGCTCGAGCATTTCCAGACCGATACCGCCGACTACGCCGACTTCGTGCTGCCGGCGACCACCCAGCTCGAGCACCTCGACGTGCACAAGGCCTACGGCCACCGCTACTGGCTGGCCAACGAGCCGGCCATCGCGCCGCTGGGCGAGGCGCGCCCGAACACGGCGATATTTCGCGCGCTGGCCGCGCGCATGGGCTTCGACGAGCCCTGCTTCGCCGACAGCGACGCCGAGATCGCGGCCGCGGCGATCGACCGCCGCGACCCGCGCAACGCCGGCATCGACTTCGCGCGGCTGCGCCGCGACGGCTGGGCCAAGTTGGCCGACGCCGCCGCGCCGATCGCGCACGGCGGCTTCGCCACGCCCTCGGGGCGCTGCGAGTTCGTAAGCGCCAGTGAAGCGGTGGCCGGGCGCGACGCGCTGCCCGAAGTGGTGCTGCCCTACGAATGCGCCGAGACCGCGCCCGAACTGGCGGCGAAATACCCGCTCGCGATGATTTCGCCGCCAGCGCGCAATTTCCTCAATTCGAGCTTCGTCAACGTCGACGCGCTGCGCGCGCGCGAGCGCGAGCCGCGCCTGCTGCTGCACCCGGACGACGCCGCCGCACGCGGCATCGCCGATGGTGCCATGGTGTGCTGCCACAACGACCGCGGCCGTTACACGGTGCGCTGCCAGCTCAGCACCGACACGCGCGCCGGGCTGGTGGTCGGTTTCGGCGTGTGGTGGCGCAAGCTGTCGGCCGGCGGCGTCAACGTCAACGAACTGACGCACCAGCGCCCGACCGATCTGGGCGCCGGGCCCTGCTTCTACGACTGCCTGGTCGAGGTTCAGGCAGCTTGAGTACCTGAATCAAACGCCGGCGCGCTGCATCGAGTGCAGGAAGGTCGCGGCGTCCTCGTAGCCGACGACGCGGCCGACTTCGCGCCCGTCGCGGAAGAACACGATGCCGGGCGGACCGAACAGCGAGAAGCGCTTCAGCAGCGCCTTGTCGGCGTCGCTGTTGGCGGTGACGTCGGCCTGCAGCAGCGTCATGCCGGCCATGCGCGCCGCCACGCGCGGGTCGGGAAAGGTGTTGTGCTCGAGTTCCTTGCACGACACGCACCAGTCGGCGTAGAAGTCGAGCATCACCGGGCGCGCGCTGGCCGCCACCGCGCGATCGAGCGCGGCGACGTCGGCCACGCGGGTGAAGCGCACCGCACCGGCCTGCGCGCTGGCCACTCCGCCCAGACCCTGCAGCGGCTGCAGCAGGTTGCGGTTGCCGGCGGCCAGGCCGACGATCAGGGCCGCGCCGGCCAGCGCCAGCAGCACGCCCAAGCCCTTGAACAGCCGCGCCCAGCCGCCGGCGTGCTCGGGCAGGCGGTCGAACACGTGCAGGAAACTGGCGCTGACGATCAGCAGCGCGGCCCACGCCAGCATCAGCAGCCAGTCGGGCAGCACCGGACCGACCATGTACAGCGCGGTGGCCAGCAACAGCACGCCGAAGAAGGCCTTGACCCCGTTCATCCAGCCGCCGGCGCGCGGCAGCAGTGCACCGGCGCCGACGCCGACGACGAGCAGCGGCACGCTCATGCCCATCGCCAGCGCGAACAGCGCGACGCCGCCGATCAGCGCGTTGCCGGTCTGGCCGATGTACAGCAGTGCGCCGGCCAGCGGCGCGGCCACGCAGGGGCCGACGATCAGCGCCGAGATGCCGCCCATCAGGAATACGCCGACGAAGGCACCGCCACGCAGCCGCTCCGAGCCGGCCGACAGCCGACTCTGCAGTGCCGCCGGCACCTGCAGTTCGTAGAAGCCGAACATCGACAGCGACAGCAGCACCAGCAGCGCGGCGAACGCCGACAGCACCCAGGGGTTCTGCAAGGCCGCTGCCAGCCCCTCGCCGAGCAGGCCGGCGGCGACGCCGAACGCTGTGTAGACCAGCGCCATGCCCAGCGCATAGCTCAAGGCCAGCGCGAAGCCGCGCCCGCGCGAAACCCGTTCGCCATGGCCGACGATGATGCTGGAGAGGATCGGGATCATCGGCAGCACGCAGGGCGTGAACGCGAGCAGCAGACCGAACAGCAGGAACATCGGCACGATGCGCGCGAGGCTGCCGGCGGCGAGCGCGGCGCCGATGCGCGCACTCTCGCCACCGGCTTGTGCCGCCGCCGGCGCGGCCGGAACACTGGCGCCCGGCGCCGCGCCGCTCGACGCGGCCGCGCCCGGGCTGGTGGCCGAGCCGCCGCCGAACAGGCTGCCGAGCAACGACGCGGTGCCGCCGGCATCCGTGCCCTGACCTTCGACGCGCACGCTGCCCGCGCCGCCGAAGCCTGACAGGCTGACGTCGGCGATCTTGTCGATCGGCGGGTAGCACAGGCCCTGGTCGGAGCAGCCCTGGTAGGTGACCTTGAGCTTGAAGCTGGCCGGCGCCGCGGCCACCGGCAGCGTGATCACGACCTGCTTGCGATAGTGCGCGACTTCGTGCCCGAGGTTGGGGTCGAATTTGTGATGCGCGGGCGGGAAGCCGATGGTGCCGAGCTTGACCGCCGGGTCCTGCGGCACGAAGTGGAAGCGCTCCTGGTACAGGTAGTAGCCGTCGGCGATGTCCCAAGTCAGCGTCAGGGTCTTCGCATCCTGCACCGCGGCGTGCAGGCGGAACGCGACGTCTGGGTCGAGGAACTGGCCTTGCTGGGCGCGCGCCGGCCCCGCCGCGAACAGCAGCAGCACCAGCACGCTGGCAAGAAGGCGAAGGAAGAGCTTCATCGGGGGCTTGGCGAACGAGGCGGAAGACATCACAGGACTGCGCTGACTTTTCAAATATAAGTGAAAACGGATGCGGCGACCCCAGGAAAGCTTGCTTCAGCCGGCGAAGCGGCGGTGCGCCAGCGCGCGTGCGACACGCCACGCCAGATAGGTCTCGCCCAGCAACAGCGCCAGGTGCAGCGGCGCCGCGGCATCCCAGCGCCCGAAGAACAACGGGCGCACCAGATCGACGGCAACGCTCAGCGGCAGCCACGCGGCCACGGCGCGCAGCCACGGCGGCATCGCGCTCAACGGAAAGAATACGCCCGACAGGAAAGTCATCGGGGTCAGCACCAGCGTGAAGTAGTAGGTGAAGAAGTCGTAGGAGCGCGCCAGCGCGGTGACGATCAGCCCCAGCGCCGCGAACAGCATGCCGACCAGCGCCAGCAACGG
>JAKAHP010000179.1 GCA_021825505.1 Pseudomonadota bacterium | reverse complement strand
GTGCTGGCCGACGGCTGGCACCTGCTCATCGGCTCCCTGGTGCAGAGCTTCGTGTCGTGACGCGGCCCGCGGGAGCCTGCCGATGACCCCGGACGGCGTGATGGACCTGGCGCAGCACGCGCTGCACGTCGTGCTGCTGGTGTCTGCACCGCCGCTCGCGGCCGCGCTGCTCACCGGCCTGGTGGTGAGCGTCTTCCAGGCCGCAACCCAGATCAACGAGATGACGCTCTCGTTCATCCCCAAGCTGCTGGCGATGTTCGCGGTGCTGGTGCTCTGCGGCCACTGGATGCTCGCCGTCTTGGTCGACTACGTGCAGAACCTGCTCAACGGCATCCCCGGCATCATCGGCTGAGGCGCCGATGATCAGCGTCACCAGCGCGCAACTGCAGGCCTGGCTGGCCGCGTTCCTGTGGCCGCTGGCGCGTGTGCTCGCGCTGCTCGCCAACGCGCCGGTCTTCGGCAGCGGCAGCGTGCCCACGCGCGTCAAGATCGGGCTCGGGGTCTTGATCACGGTGCTGCTGGTGCCGACCCTCGGGCCGCAGCCCGCGATCGACCCCGCCTCCGGCGCCGGGCTGCTGGTGCTCGCCGAGCAGGTGCTGATCGGCCTGGCGATGGGCTTCGCGATGAAGATCGTCTTCGACGCGGTCGACCTCGCCGGGGAGATCGCCGGCCTGCAGATGGGACTGGGATTCGCCGCTCTCTACGACCCGCGCGCCGCGAGCCGCGTGCCGGTGCTCGCCGAATACCTGGGCGTGGTGGCGAGCCTGGTGTTCCTGGCGATCAACGGGCACCTCATGGTGCTCGCCGGGCTGGCCGAGAGCTTCCGCAGCTTTCCGGTGGCGCTCGCGCCGTGGGGGGCGCCGGGGCTGCGCGCGCTGCTCGAGTGGAGCGGGCGGATCTTCTATTTCGGGCTGCTGCTGTCGCTCCCCCTGCTCGCGGCGCTGCTGATCACGAACCTCGCGCTTGGCATCCTCACGCGCAGCGCGCCGCAGCTCAACATCTTCGCGGTCGGCTTCCCGCTGACCATCTTCATCGGATTCGCGGTGCTGCTGATGGCGGCGCTGGCGCTGGTGCCGCAGCTCGGCCGCTTCGTCGAGCAGGCGAGCGCGGTGATGCTGGGGGTGCTCGGCCCGGCGCGCTGAACGCGCTAATGCGCGCTGCAGAAGTAATGGCCTATGTGAGACGAATAGAGAGAGCGCAGTGGCGCAGGAATGAGCGCAACAGCGTGGGGTTGTCACCGATATCGAGAAGGCTCAGGTGAGCGCGCATTGCGAGTTCGTGAAACTCAAGTGGCGCGAAATTGGCGAGGTCGGCGCATTTTGCGTAGCCCCATATCTGCTCGACCGGGTTGAGCTCGGGGGCGTAGGGCGGCAGCAGTTCAGCCCGGATGCGATGCCGGTTGCGCTTGAGCCAGCCTTTGACCGGTTGCCCAATGTGCGCGCCCAGCCGATCCCACACCAGGACGATGGGCTGACGCAACGCCCTGCACAACTGCTGCAGGAACGCGACGATGTGTTCGCCGTCGAAACTGATGTCGGCTAGCACCGCGAAGTAGGCGTGTACGCGCCGACGACGGGGCGACACCGCCAAGGCGCCGATCCCCGAGAGCTTGCGCCGCGAGCGGCCGCGCTGCGTGAGCTTTGGAGTACGCCCGCGCGGCGCCCAACTGCAGCGCACCAGTGGCGCCATCAGGAAGCCGGTTTCGTCTATGAAGACGATCGTCGCCCCGCGACGTGCGGCGTTTTTTTTACCCGAGGCCAGTCCTCACGAACCCAGCGACGGATCTCCCGCTCGTCGCGCTCGGGCGGCACGGCGCGCGGGCTTCTGCGGACTCCAACCCAGCTCATGAAGCAAGCGTCCGACATGATCGACGTGATAGTCGATGCCGAAACGCCGTCTGATCAGCTCGGTTACGCGTGGGCAGGTCCAAAGGTCCGTGTCGAACCCACTGGCCACCGGGCCCTTCAGCAGCAGCGCTTCCAGACGACGTTTGCGCGCCGCGCTAAGCCTCGAGGGTCGCCCGGGGGCCGCACGCGCCTGCACACCGGCTCGGCCGTGCTTGCGCGCCGCGGCCTTCCAGCGGCGCACGCTGCGCCGATCCACACCGGTGCGACGTGCGACTTCCACAGGCTGCAAACCCTCATCGAGCAACGCAAGCGCGCGCAAACGCCTGTGTTCCAACTCTTCCGGGCTTCCGGTGGGTCTCATGGCACACCTCCCACCGGAAGTATAGGACATTATTTAAGCATGGGCCATTAGCCGCCCAGGTAGTTGAACAGCGACAGCCCCGAGAGCTGCGCGAAGGATTTCTGCGCCGCCTGCAGCGCCATCTGCTGCTGGCTAAACTCGGAGATCGCGGCGGTGTAGTCGAGATCCTGCAGCCGCGAGAGCGTCTGGCTGTACTGCAGCGCCGTAGCCTGTCCCGCGCTGGTGGCGGCGCTGACCGCCTTCTGCCGCGCGCCCACGGAGGCGCTCACCGCGCTGACGCTGTCGAGCGCGTTGTCGAGATTCTGCTGCGCGGTCACCAGGCCATTGGTGAGCTGCGCCCCGCCGTTCGAGGTTTCGAGCAGGTTCGCCAGGTCGGAGATGGTCTTGAACAGGTCCTGCTTCTGGCTCGGCTGGACGGTGAAGCTGTCGCCGTCGGCCGGCTGGCCCTGGATCTGCACCTGCCCGCCGATGTTGCCCAGGGCGATCTCGGCGCCGCTCGTGTAGCTGCCCGGATACGGCCCCGAGGCGGCCGCCGGCGCCCCGGTGAGCAGCGACAGGCCGGAGGCGTTGTCGACGATGTCGTAGGTGGTCTGCGGCGGATTGACGCTGCTGTCGACTGCGAACTTGATGGTGTAGCTGCCGCTGTTGCCCGGCGCGTTCCACTTGGCCGGGTCGACCACGGTGCCCGAGTCGATCACGCCGGTGCCGGTATTGCCGCTCGCGGCCTGGGTCGCGAAGCTGCCGTTGCCGGTCGGGATCTCCTGGAACACCGCCGCCCCCGAGTCGCTCACCGCGATCTGGGTGGAGGGGGCGACCGTCAGCAGGCGCTGTCCCTGGTCGCCGCTGTAGGCGACCGCGCCGGAAGCGGTCTGGGCGAACGGCTGCGTCGTGCCGCGGTAGCCCGCGAACAGGTAGTGGCCGTTGCCGTCGATCGTGTTGGCCAGGCCGATCAGCTGCTGGTACTTCTGGCGCAGGTCGTTCGCCAGGCTCGCGCGGTCGGCGTGGCTGAGCGAGGCGTCGCCGGCGTTGGCGGCGTCGACCTTCACGTCCTGGATCAGCTGGATGACGCTGGCCAGTGCATTCGACTCCAGCCCGAGGCTGTCGCTCGCGCTGCCGGCGTTCGTCGCGTAGCCCTGGTTGAGCGCCTGGGCCTGCGTGACCTGCAGCGCCTGCGCGGCGGCGACCGGGTCGTCCGAGGGCGTGAGCACGCGCTGCCCGCTCGAGAGCTGCTGCTGGGTCTTGAGCAGCTGCTGGGTCTCGCGCTGCATGCCGGCGACGCCCGCGTTGTAGAGGGTGCTCGTGCTGATGCGCATATACGCTCCTTTCCTTATGACCCAATGGCGAGGATCGACTGGAACAGCGTGCTGGCGATCTGCAGCATCTTGCCCGCGGCCTGGTAGGCCTGCTGGTAGCGCAGCAGGTTCGCCGCCTCCTCGTCGAGGTTCACGCCGGAGACCGACTGCTGCGCCTGCTGCGTCTGCGCGAGCAGAGACTGCTGCGCGCTCTGCTGCACCTGCACGGCGCTCGTCTTGTCGCCGATCTGCGCGGCGAGCGCGGCGTACGCGCCGGTGAACGACAGCGTCGGCGTCGAGCCCGCGACGCCGGTGTCGCGCCCCAGGGTGCTCGCGGTCTGCAGCGCCGCCAGCGCCAGCGCGTTGCGGTTGTCGGCGACCCCGCCGGTGTTCGGCTGCACCGTGAACGTGTCCCCGTCCGCGGGCGTGCCCGAGATCGCGAAGCTGATGCCGTTGAAGCTGACCGTGCTGCCCGAGGCATACGTGAAGGGACCCGCGGACACGGGGCCGCTCACGATGAGCTGGTTGCCGGCGGCGCTGTACGTGAGGGTGATCGTCCCCGTAAGCGGCAGCCCGGCCGCGCTGCTGACGTTTCCCGCGCTGATCGTCGCGTCGCCCTGGTTCCTCAGGGACGCCGCGGTGCTGATCGGGCTGGCGGCCGCGATCTTCGCCGGATCGGTGATCGCGACCCCGATGCCGCTCGCGCCGTCGCGCGTGGGCTCGATCTTCCAGCTGTCGTTCTGCGCGGCGCCCGCGCCGATGGTGAGCGCGACCCCGTCGACCGTGGTGCTGTACGGGTAGCCCCCGGCGCTCGGGAAGCTGAGCGCCATGGTGGCACCGTCGGACAGTCGGGTGAGGGTATAGCTCTCGTTGCCACCGGAGGCGCCGTTGTAGCGCAGCTGGTAGTCGCTCGTGGTGAGCGCGCTCGCGTCCGCGACCGTCGCGCTCACGCTGGCGCTGCCGGCGTTCGCCGAGCTCGGCAGCACGGCCGGCCCGGGCACAGTGAAGAACGCTCCGCCGAGCGCGCCGTTCAGGTCCTGGCCCAACGCGTGCTGCGCGTTGAAGGCCTGGCCCAGCCCGATCGCGATGCGCCCGAGAGCGTTCTGCGTCGCGTCCAGGGTCTCGTCGCGGAACGCGAGCAGCCCGCCGAGCGGGCCGCCCTGCAGGCTGCTGTCGGCGAGCGGCACGCTGCTGCCGCCCGCGTCGCAGGCGACCGCGGTGTCCTGCGGGTCGGCCGGCGAAGGTACCGCCGACAGGCTGTAGCCCTGGTCGCCCAGCACCAGCGGCTGGCCGTTGCCCACGAACACGTCGTAGCTGCCGTCGCTCTGCTTCACCACGGTGGCCTGCACCTGCTGGCTCAGCTCGGTGACCAGCTGGTCGCGCTGGTCGAGCAGGTCGTTCGGCGGCTGCCCGGCTCCGCCCGCTTGCGCCTGCGCGACGCTCTGGTTGAGGCTGGCGATCTGCTGCGCGAAGCCGTTGATCGCGCTCACGCTGCTCGCGATCTGGCTGTTCACGCCGTCGCGGATCTGTTCCAGCTGCTGGTCGAGGCTCTGAAAGTTCGACACCAGCGTGCCAGCGCTCGAGAGCAGCGCCTGGCGCGAGGGGACATCCGCCGGGTTCGCCGCCACCGCCTGCACGCCGCTGAAGAAGTCGTTCAGCGCCGGCGCCAGCCCGGCGCTGGAATTCCCCAGCAGGTTGTCGATCTGGCTGATCTGGGCGTAGTAGCTGTCGAGCTGGCTGCTCTGCGTCTGCGCCTGCGTGACCTGGCTGGCGAGGAAGTTGCTGTAGATGCGCTTGACCGTGCTCACCTGCACGCCCTGGCCGAAAAATCCGCCGCCGGTGAGCTGCGGCGCGGCGGCCGTTTGGACGATCTCCTGGCGGCTGTAGCCGGGCGTCGAGGCGTTGCTGATGTTGTGGCTGGTCGTGGCGAGACCTGCCTGGGCCGCGTTCAGGCCGCTGACGCCGATGCTGAAGATGTCTGCCATGGGCTGGTGCGCGCTGAGGGCCCTCCTGCGCTGTTAGCGGCCGCCATCGCCTGAACTTGAGCCGCCCGCGCGCGGCGCCTCAGACCGCCATGGCGCGGCGCATGCGGGCGCCGTCCACGATCTGCATGAGCTTGTCCGCGTAGCGAGGATCGGTGGCATAGCCGGCGCGCTGCAGGCCTTGGGCGAAGCCGGCCGCGTCGCCCGCCTGGGCGAGCACCGGGGCGTAGCGCGCGCTGCCCTTCAGCAGCCGCGCGTAGTCCTCGAATGCCTCCGTATATGAGCCGTAGGCGCGGAAGTCCTGCGCCACCTTGCGCGCGACCCCGTTCACGTATTCGGTGGTCATGACGCGCACCGTGCGGCCGTGCCAGCCCTTGCCCGCCTTGATGCCGAAGACGTTGTGGCTGGGGCTGCCGTCGGCCGCGCGGATCTCGTGCCGCCCCCAGCCGCTCTCGAGCGCCGCTTGTCCGAGCAGGAAGCGCGCCGGGATGCCCGTGCTCCGGCTCGCTGCCTCGGCGTGTCGGCGCATGCGCGCCAGAAAGTCGTCGGCGCCTGCCGCCGCGTGCGCCGCGCGGGCCGGCGCACGGGAGCCGTGCGCCGCCGGCGCGGTCGC